>NC_018645.1:2135000-2315000 GCF_000307105.1 Desulfobacula toluolica Tol2 | reverse complement strand
CAGTTCTCCCCGTTACCCTCCTTACACTATGTATTCATGCAAGGATGACACAATATTAATCGTGCCGGGTTGCCCCATTCAGAAATCTCCGGATCAAAGGGTGTTTAGCCCCTCCCCGAAGCTTATCGCAGCTTTCCACGTCTTTCTTCTTCACTTGACACCAAGGCATCCACCGTTTGCTCTTAGTAGCTTAGCCACTATTTAATACCACAAATAAGTTTAAACGCTTTGATGCGAACATATTATTTTCGTAAAATCTGGTAAATTCTGCGTTGTACAACTTTTGCCCTCCCTGCGACGACCATCAGGTCGACTCAGTCGGTCAAAATTTATGCGCCTTGAATTTCCTCAAATTTTACTTCAATAATGTCAGCTTGAAATGATTCAACAATCAAATCAAACTGTTTATTTTAATCAGTTAATAAAGTGTCTTGTAAAACACCTGATTTATTAACTGCGCATTTTTGATATTTACTACAACAAATTGTCAAAGATCAATTTTGAGAGTGCTTACGCAATAATACCGACTATTTTTATAGGATAATCGGTATTTGTAACTACATTTCATATCCATGATATGGTGGAGGATAGCGGGATCGAACCGCTGACCTCCTGCGTGCAAGGCAGGCGCTCTCCCAGCTGAGCTAATCCCCCTCATGGTGGGCCTGGGTGGATTTGAACCACCGACCTCACGCTTATCAGGCGTGCGCTCTAACCAACTGAGCTACAGGCCCATGAGTTTAATCTCTCAAAGTTGGCCAGTGATGCCTCTTAAAGCTATAAGGTATCCTTGTGAGATGCCCTATATATAATTTCTTTCCTTTGAAAGGAGGTGATCCAGCCGCTGATTCCTCAACGGCTACCTTGTTACGACTTCACCCCAATTATCAACCATACCTTAGGCGCCTGCTTCTATAAATAGTTAGCCCAACGACGTCGGGTATAATCAACTCTCATGGTGTGACGGGCGGTGTGTACAAGGCCCGGGAACATATTCACCGCGGCATGCTGATCCGCGATTACTAGCGATTCCAACTTCATGGAGTCGAGTTGCAGACTCCAATCCGGACTGAGATAAACTTTAGGGATTCGCTTACCGTTGCCGGCTTGCTGCCCTCTGTATTTACCATTGTAGCACGTGTGTAGCCCTGGACATAAGGGCCATGAGGACTTGACGTCATCCCCGCCTTCCTCCCGGTTAACCCGGGCAGTCTCGCTAGAGTTCCCACCATTATGTGCTGGCAACTAACGATAAGGGTTGCGCTCGTTGCTGGACTTAACCAAACATCTCACGACACGAGCTGACGACAGCCATGCAGCACCTGTCTCTGTGCTCCCGAAGGCACTATCTAATCTCTTAGATATTCACAGGATGTCAAACCCAGGTAAGGTTCTTCGCGTTGCGTCGAATTAAACCACATGCTCCACCGCTTGTGCGGGCCCCCGTCAATTCCTTTGAGTTTTAGTCTTGCGACCGTACTCCCCAGGCGGTACACTTAATGCGTTAGCTTGGGCACAGCAGATTTTAATATCCGCCACACCTAGTGTACATCGTTTACTGCGTGGACTACCAGGGTATCTAATCCTGTTCGCTACCCACGCCTTCGCGCCTCAGCGTCAGTATCGGTCCAGAAAGCTGCCTTCGCCATCGGTGTTCCTCCTGATATCTACGAATTTCACCTCTACACCAGGAATTCCGCTTTCCTCTCCCGTACTCAAGTCTTGCTGTTTCAAATGCACGTCCAGGGTTGAGCCCTGGGCTTTCACATCTGACCGACAAGACCGCCTACGCGCCCTTTACGCCCAATAATTCCGAATAACGCTTGCACCCCCCGTATTACCGCGGCTGCTGGCACGGAGTTAGCCGGTGCTTCCTCTACAGGTACCGTCAATAGAATCTCCTATTAGAAAACTCTAATTTCTTCCCTGTCGACAGAGCTTTACGACCCAAGGGCCTTCTTCACTCACGCGGCGTTGCTGCGTCAGGGTTTCCCCCATTGCGCAAAATTCCTCACTGCTGCCTCCCGTAGGAGTCTGGACCGTGTACCAGTTCCAGTGTGGCTGATCATCCTCTCAGACCAGCTAACCATCGCAGTCTTGGTAGGCCTTTACCCCACCAACAAACTAATGGTCCGCAAACTCATCTCCAAACAATTGCTTTCAAGAAGAGGCAATCTTTCATTAATTCACTTGTGTGAACCAACTTCATCCGGTATTAGCTGTCCTTTCGGGCAGTTATCCCGGGCTTGAAGGTAGATTATCTACGTGTTACTCACCCGTGCGCCACTCTACTCAGGATTGCAAGCAATCCCTTTCTCGTTCGACTTGCATGTGTTAAGCACGCCGCCAGCGTTCATTCTGAGCCAGGATCAAACTCTCCAGTTATAATCCTTGATACTTCTAAACTCTTTAAAGTCTTGTTTTAAGACCCGCTCTAAAATTTCTCACTGACCAATTTTCAAAGATCAAACTTTACTTCTTACTTCCGTGTAGTCACAGTTTCCGTGACCCAAAAACCAGCACAATATACATGCGGTACTGGCTTTTGTCAATCGCTTTTTTCAATTAATTTAAAATTATTTTATGATATTTTTTCTTGCCAGCTCTCAACAGGATTTCACCGTCATGAATATCATCTTTCTCGATCATTTGATCAAATGATGCCACCCTGCTTCCATTAATATAGGCACCTCCCTGCTTAACCAATCGCCTGACATCAGATTTGGATTTACACAGTTCTGCGCCCATAAACAGATCAACAACAGAAAGCTTTGCTATAATATCATCACTATTATAGGACGAAGATGGAACAGAATCCCCATTAGCTCCACTATGAGTACCTCTTGGAATACTACTGCCCGACAAAAGATCTTCAGGTACACCTATACCACCAAACATGGATACGGATGCCTGGAAAGCCTTGAGAGCTTCATCTTCCCCGTGACAGATTTTAGTCGCCTCATAGGCTAAAATTGCTTTGGCCTTATTCAAATCAACCCCTTCAAGATCTTTGACCTGATTAATTTCTTCCATTGGAAGAAATGTAAACAAAGCCAGAAACCGTTCAACATCTGCATCATCTGCATTCACCCAGAATTGGTAATACTCGTAAGGAGAAAATCTTTGAGCATCAAGCCAAACAGCGCCTTTATGGGTTTTTCCCATTTTTATACCGCTTGCAGTTGTGATCAGGGGAAAGGTGATACCATATGCTTGTTTTCCCAATGTTCTTCGAACCAGATCAATACCTGCTACAATATTGCCCCATTGATCAGAGCCACCCATTTGTAAAAAGCAGTCATAAGAGTCGGCCAGTCGCATAAAATCATAGGCCTGAAGCAACATATAATTAAATTCGATAAAAGTAAGTCCGTCTTCAGAATCCATCCTGGCTTTATAGCTTTCAGCCTTTATCATCCGATTAACGCTGAAATGCCGGCCGATATCTCTAAGAAAAGGAATATATTCAAGTTTCGTAAGCCATTGCGCATTATCCAAAAGAAGAGCTTTATCTTCTGAAAAATCAAGAAACCTGGACAATTGTTGTTGAATCCCTTTTTTATTCTCATCAATCTGTTCCATGGTGATAATTTTACGAAGTTCGGTTTTTCCGGACGGATCTCCGATCAAACCTGTTCCCCCACCCACCAGCGCGATGGGTCTATGCCCATGCCTCTGCATGTGGGCTAATGCCATTATACAGACAAGACTTCCAACATGAAGGCTGGATGCAGTCGGATCAAATCCGATATAACAGGTTGCCCGGTTATTTGTTAAATAATCTTCCAACTCCTCCGTATGTGTTAGATCTTCTATAAAACCACGTTCTTTCAATACCGACAGGACATTCATTTGCTTTCCAATCTTTATTTTTTAATATACTTCATTTTTTAGTGTATTCCACTGCTCTTGTTTCTCTAATAACAACGACTTTAACCTGACCCGGGAATGTTAGATTCTCTTCAATTTGAGCAGCAATATCTCTGGAAAGAAGCACAGCACTTTCATCAGTAATCTTTTCACTCTCAGCAATAACTCTTATTTCACGACCTGCCTGGATTGCATAGGTGTTAACCACTCCATCAAAAGAATTGGCTATATTTTCCAAATCTTCCAGCCGTTTGATATAATTTTCCAGACTCTCTTTTCTAGCCCCCGGCCTGGCACCGGACAATGCATCTGCCGCCTGTACAATATAATCATAAACAGATTCCGGCATTTTGTCTTCATGATGGGCAGCAATGGCATTTACCACACCTTCAATCTCACCATATTTTTTGGCAAGCTTTGCGCCAATAATTGCATGGGCTCCATCTACCTCATGATCCACTGCTTTTCCGATATCATGCAACAGCCCCATACGTTTAGCCAGTTTAATATCCAGCCCTAGCTCGGCAGCAATTGCGCCTGATAAAAAAGCCACTTCAACAGAGTGCTGCAGAACATTCTGGGCATAACTGGTCCTAAATTTAAGCTTACCAAGCACCTTTATCAGCTCTGGGTCAATTCCATGAACTCCCAAATCAAAAGCAGCCTGCTCACCTGCCTCTTTGATTGCCATATCAACTTCTTCCGTAGCCCGCTCAACAACATCTTCAATTCTTGCAGGATGAATTCTTCCGTCAGATATCAATTTTTCAAGAGAAAGCCTGGCAACTTCTCTTCGAACCGGATTAAATCCTGATAATATAACCGCTTCCGGCGTATCATCAATAATCAGATCAATCCCTGTAGCAGCTTCAAGCGCCCTGATATTTCTTCCTTCCCTGCCAATAATTCGCCCTTTCATTTCATCTCCTGGAAGATGAACAACTGAAACCGTTCGTTCAGCCACATAATCGCCGGCATATCGTTGAATGGAAGTTGCAATAATCTTTTTAGCTTCTTTATCAGCATTTTCCTTTGCTTCGCTGGTAATCTTTTTTATCAGTTTGGCTCCTTCGTGCCTTGCCTCTTCCTGCATAGCCTTAAGCAAAAGTTCCTTTGCTTCTTCCAGAGTTAGTCCAGATACTTTTTCAAGTTCCTTTTTAATTTCTTCCAACATTATATCATACTGGTTCTCTTTTTTAGTCGCAGAATCAAGCTTTTTCTGAATCTCAACTTCTTTTCTTTGAACATTCTGTTCTCTTTTAGATAACTGATCTTCATGATTATCAAGTTTCTCACTCTTTTTCGATAATCTTCTTTCTTCCTTTTTCAATTCAAAACGGGTTTCCTCAGTCTCGGAATCAAAATCACTCTTCATTTCCAAAAGCCTGGACTTTGCTTCCAGCTTGGCTTCTTTCAACAATGTTGCAGCCTTGGCTTTTGCCTCTCCAATTAATCTCGTCTGTTCTTCTTCAATTTTTAAATTTTCCTGAATCATCTTTTTCTTAAGAACTAAAAAGATCACGACTCCCAACCCCAATAAAACGACAGTAATTGATGAGAGCACAACCGTATATTCCATTAAAAAATTCTCCTAAATTATATTAATATCAACACATTATGTTGTGATAGTCTAATTTCATGCCCTGATCTTAAATCAAGAGCTTGTCTTTAAAAAAATATGAGATGGGGTAAAAATGTCAGGGAGGATAAAATTAAAACATATTTATTGTTACAATTACCCCCACAAACTGCCGTGTTGATAGTTAAGGCTTTGAACCATTGGTTCAAAATGCGGGTGTCCAATAATACCTTTAGGCTTTTCCTTACCAGGAGGAACTTAGCACACCAGTAATAGCGTGGACTCCCTTTTTGCTATGCGTTAGGACAAAGGCTGTCATACAATCACGCACATTGCAGGGGTAAAACTTATGAACAATAAATAATTCTTATGTTATTCAATTTCTCTATCAATTTTTTCTATCAGGGATGAAACCCTATTTTCTATCTCTTTTTCAAGTCCTGAGAGTTGTACCTTAAGCTCATAAAAATCCTTTGATAAATTGATAGCCGCCAACAACAGTATAACAATTTTATTTTTACTTGAAGGCTTATTTTGAAATAATTCTTCAGCTTCTTTTATATATTTCTTTAAATATTGTACAACTTGTTCAGGATTTTCAACCTGCTTATCCGGTTTAAACCTGAATTCTTCTCCAAAAAGATCAATTACAACAATTTCATCCAATGAAATCCCTTTTCCGAAATATATTCGGTTATAAGTTTGATGAAACCTCTTCAGGATCGCTATTTGCAAAATCATCCAACTTTGTCAAAAGCCCATCAATTTTAGAATGAATCAATGCCTGTTGGTCTAAATATTCATCTTCAGTTTCTTTTTTTTTATCAAGTTCTGTTTCAAAATTTTTAATTTTTAACAATAATTCCTGATTTTCCAGCTGAAGTGTATGGCAAAGTTCTATCATAAAATCAATTTGTCCATCAATTTCATCAAACTTTTTTTTTATAAGATCGTTACCCAATTTCATAGTCTCCCAAAGCTTATTGTGGTTTAGTATAATTCAAAATATTTCATAAAGTCAAGGCAATTCATTTGCCCAACAGTTGAATAAGACACTCGACTTTGCCAAGGTCTTCAAGCGTATTTACTCCCATAACTTCTCTTGGATCATCCATGGTTAAAACCTGGATGGATTCATTTTGTTTTTTTGCAATCCCAATAACATCAGTTAAATAATATTCAGCCTGAATATTATCAGGTTTAATCTTATCAATAGCAGATATAAGAAGCTCTTTATCAAAACAATAAATTCCAGTGTTGACCTTTTTAATTTTCTTTTCAATTTCAGTGGCATCTGCATCCTCTTTAATATAAAGAAGATGATTGTATTCATCAAGGACAATGCGTCCATAACTGCCGGGCTCTTCAATATCGGTCGCAAGAACGGTTATTTTTACCTGTTTTTTTTTATGCTCATTCACCAGCTTTCGCAATGTATTTTCCTGAATCAATGGTACATCTCCACATAATACAAGAATGTCCTTAATGCCTGATTTCAACCCTGGAATGGCTGCTTTAACCGCATCACCTGTACCCAAAAGCTGTTTTTGAAAAGCAAAATCCACTTTAAAATATCGGTTAACTTCTTCTTTCACTAATTGGGCCTGATGGCCAATAACGACATAAATATTATCTGCTGTAATTTTTTTTGCACATTCAATAACATGAACAATCATACTTGTTCCAGCAACCTTATGAAGCACCTTGGCAATATTTGAGCGCATTCTGGTTCCCTTGCCCGCAGCAAGAATAACAATTCCTACATCTTTATAATCCATATCAACACCCATAGTAATTGACGCAGTTTTCAAAAAAAACATATGAACACATAATTTAAAAAAGGGGTGCTCCAAAAACTCTGAAGTACCCCCTATTTTATAGTACAGGCAGTTTTTCATGTATAATTTATATACTTAATTCAAACTCACCCTATTTTATATTTTTAATCTTAAGTCTGTGGATTGCACGTCTCATTGCAGCTTCAGCTCTCACAAGATCAATATCGGCAGCCTTTGAGGCCAGACGTTTTTCAGCCCGCTCTTTAGCCTGAGTCGCTCTTTCAACATCAATATTCATTCGACGTTCAGCAGATTCAGCTAGAATAGTAACCTTGTCCGGTAAAACTTCTGCAAATCCGCCATTAATAAAAAGATACCTTTCTTTTCCACTGTTGTCTTTATAGCGAAGCGTTCCAACATTCAAAGATGTGAGGAATGTGGTATGCCCTTTGAGCGCTCCAAACTCACCTTCAGAACCCGGAGCGATAACAATTTCAGCCTCTTCACTGACAATTGCTTTTTGCGGCGTAACGACTTCAAGAAATAATTTCTCAGCCATAATATCCCTCCGGATGCTTATTCAGCTTTTGACTTTTCAATGGCTTCTTCTATTGAACCAACCATATAAAAAGCATTTTCTGAAAGATCATCATGTTTTCCTTCAATAATTTCTTTAAATGATCTTACAGTATCTTCAACTTTAACAAATTTACCAGGCATACCGGTAAATGTTTCTGCAACGTGGAACGGCTGTGACAAAAATTTCTGAAGTTTTCTTGCGCGTTGAACAGTTACCTTATCTTCATCAGAAAGCTCATCCATACCCAAAATTGCAATAATATCCTGAAGTTCTTTGTATTTTTGCAGGGTCTGCTGAACAACACGGGCAACATTATAGTGTTCTTCACCAATATAAGCTGCATCCAGAATCCTGGATGAAGAGTCAAGCGGATCAACAGCAGGATAAATACCCAGCTCTGCAATCTGGCGGGAAAGCACAACCGTACCGTCAAGATGAGCAAATGTGGTTGCAGGTGCAGGGTCTGTCAAGTCATCAGCAGGTACGTAAACACACTGAACCGCTGTAATGGAACCTTTATCAGTTGAAGTAATACGTTCCTGAAGCTCACCCATGTCAACTGCAAGGGTCGGCTGATAACCAACCGCAGAAGGCATACGACCAAGTGTTGCTGAAACCTCAGCACCGGCCTGGGTAAAACGAAAGATATTATCAACAAACAAAAGCACATCCTGACCTTCTTCATCACGGAAATATTCAGCACAGGTCAAAGCTGAAAGAGCAACCCTCATTCTTGCTCCGGGAGGTTCCGTCATCTGGCCATAAACCAATGCACATTTTGGGAGAACGCCGGAATCTTTCATTTCATGGTAAAGGTCATTACCTTCACGAGTTCTTTCTCCAACACCGCCGAATACTGAAATACCACCATGCTGCATAGCAATATTATTAACCATTTCCATCATGATAACTGTTTTACCAACACCAGCACCACCAAACATACCCATTTTACCACCACGCGGAAAGGGTACAAGAAGATCAATCACCTTAACACCGGTTTCAAGAACCCTTACTGTTGTATCCTGTTCTGTAAAAGCAGGAGCGTGTCTGTGAATGGGAAGCATTTTTTCCTGGGATATGGGCCCCAGACCATCAACCGGTCGTCCAACAACATTAAGAACCCTGCCAAGGGATGCTTCACCAACCGGCATCATGATCGGAGAACCTGTATCTTTTACAGCCATTCCTCTCTGAAGACCATCAGTTACATCCATGCCAATACATCGAACAACATTGTCACCCAGGTGCTGTGCAACTTCGATTACAAGGTTGTCTTCCATGTCACCAATAGCCGGGTTAGTTACGGTCAAAGCCGTCAGAACCGGAGGAAGTTTTCCAGGTTCAAATTCAACGTCAATAACAGCGCCGAGTACCTGTGCTATTTTCCCTATATTTTCAGCCATTTTTTTCTCCTATAAAGCTGTTTTCTTAAATTAAGTATATCTTAAATTTATCCCTTAAGGGCTTCTGCACCACCAACAATATCCATAAGATCCGCCGTAATACCGGCCTGCCTTGTTTTGTTGAATATTGTCTGAAGTTCTCCAACCATGTCATCACATGCTTTGGTAGCATTTTCCATGGAACTCATTCGAGCCGCATGTTCACTGGTGGATGTCTGGAGCAGTGCATCATATATCTGAATGAAAATATTCTTTGGCAGCATCTCGCCAAGCAATGCATCAGAAGAAGGTTCGCAGAGATGTTCGGGTAAGAATTTTGCATCTTTGTCCACTTCTTTTTCTTCTGCCACATCTTCAAGAGAAGGAATGGGAAGAATCTGTTTTATTGTTGGGTTTTGTCTTGCCATGTTCACGAACTCAGAATAAATCAGATATACTTCATCAACAGTTCCGGAAAGAAAATTTTCTATCATTTTCTGTCCGGAAGAGGATGCCACAGAGAACTCAACATTGCCTCCCACAACACCAATGAATTCATCTTCAATGGGTTGAGGTTGTTTTTTTGCCCAGTCCCTTCCTCTTTTACCAAAACAGATAAAGGAGACATCTTTTCCATCAAGCTCTGATTGAATAAATTTATCAGCTTTTGCAATTAAATTTGTATTAAAACCACCACAAAGTCCCCTGTCAGATGTACAGAGAATGAGGGCCACTTTTTTAACCTCATCACGGGGAACAAGCAATGGACTTGCATCCTCACCGGATTTACCGGCAATGCTTCCCAAAACTTCGGCAAACTTGCCGGCATAGGGCTTAAATGCCTCCATGTTGTTCTGAGCACCGCGTAATCGTGAAGTGGCAACCATTTTCATGGCAGAGGTAATCTGTCTAGTCTTTTTTACGCCGACTATCTTTGATTGTACTTCTTTTAAAGTTGCCATATAATCTACCTTTCAAGCCTATTATTAGTGAATAATGTCACGATAAATTCCAAAGTTACTATATCGTATCCTTGAATTCTTCGTCATAGGCTTCCAGGGCTTGTTTCAGTTTACCTTCAATTTCTGCTGTAATTTCTTGTTTTTCCTTTAAACCGGAAAAAATTTCAGAGAAACGATTTTCAATAAACGGATAAAGACCCTCTTCATATTTTGCAACAGCCTCTCTTGGATATTTATCAATATACCCTTTGGTTCCGGCATAAAGGGCCGTGACCATTTTTTCCATTGGAAGCGGTTTGAACTGGGGTTGTTTCAATAGTTCGACAAGGCGTTCACCACGGGTCAGCTGCTTTTGTGTGGCAGCATCAAGGTCTGAACCAAACGCTGCAAATGCTTCAAGCTCACGGAACTGAGCAAGATCAAGACGAAGGGTACCGGCAACCTGTTTCATTGCCTTAACCTGGGCTGCACCACCAACACGGGAGACTGACAGACCAACATCAATAGCAGGACGAATACCTGCAAAGAAAAGGTCTTTATCCAGAAAAATCTGACCGTCTGTAATGGAAATAACATTTGTCGGAATAAATGCGGAAACATCACCTTCCTGGGTTTCAATAATCGGAAGCGCTGTTAAAGAACCCGCACCTTCTGCATCACTGAGTTTTGCAGATCTTTCAAGCAGACGAGAATGGTTGTAGAAAATATCTCCAGGAAAAGCCTCACGTCCCGGTGGACGTCTGAGAAGCAGGGATACCTGACGATAAGCTGCTGCCTGTTTTGAAAGGTCATCATAAATAATCAAGGAATGCTCACCTTTATCCCTGAAATATTCAGCCATTGCACATCCGGCATAGGGTGCCAGGTACTGCATGGCTGCAGATTCAGAAGCAGATGCAATAACAACAGTTGTATATTCCATGGCACCGTGTTCTTCAAGTGCGGCAACAACCTGGGCAACAGTTGATTTTTTCTGACCACAGGCAACATAAACACATTTTATGTCACTTTCTTTTTGAGCAATAATAGCATCAACAGCAACAGCAGTTTTGCCAATCTGGCGGTCACCAATGATCAGCTCGCGTTGACCTCTGCCAACAGGAGTCATGCCGTCAACAGCTTTTGCACCGGTATAACAGGGTTCATGAACGGACTTTCTGGCAATAACACCAGGGGCAACCAATTCCATGTTCATATATTTTTTAGAATTGATCGGGCCTTTACCGTCAACCGGATCGCCTGTTGTGGTCACAACGCGCCCCAAAAGTTCTTCACCAACTGGAACCGAAGCAATACGGTCGGTACGCTTTACAACATCACCTTCTTTAATTAATTTATCATCACCAAGGATCGCAACACCAACATTATCGGCTTCAAGGTTTAATGCAAGTCCTAAGATTCCGCCGGGGAATTCAACCAGCTCCATGGCTTTTACTTTTTCAAGACCGTATACGCGGGCAATACCGTCACCCGCCGAAAGAACAACACCTGTTTCACTCAGGTCGACCTGTGCATCAAAACCTTTGATCTGGTCTTTTATTATTTGGCTTATTTCTTCTGCTTTAATTTCCATTAGACACTCTCACCTTTTTTTAATGTTTCTCTCATATTAATCAGCTGAGTTTTTACGCTGCCGTCCATAACAAGATCACCGATTTTTGTAATCACACCACCAATGAGACTTGGATCTTGTTCAACATTCAAAACAATATTTTTACCGGTCTTATTTGACAACGCTTTTTTAATTTTGCCAATTGCGCCTGCCGACAACTCAGTTGCTGAAACAATACTGGCTTTAACAACACCGTTAAGCTCATCTGCCAGATCTTTATAATAGGAAGCAATTTCTCTTAAAAAAACAATTCTACCTTTATCAAACAAAAGAATCAGGAAAGATTTCATAATGGCAGATAAATTTGTTGCAGCTAAAACAGTCTGCAGAACTTTTTTTCTATCATTTTTGTTGTACAAAGGATTTGTCAACGCTGTTTCAAAACCTTCCTGCGTATCAAAGAGCTTGACAATGGAATCAAGCTCTGCATTATAATGGTCTGCCTGGCCGTCTTCCTGGCCGATAAGAATCAATGCCTTGGCATAACGCCTGGAAACTGCTAAATTTTTCATTATGCCACCACCTTTTTCAAATAGTCATCAACAAGCTTGTTCTGATCTTTTGGTTTAATAGAGGCTTTAATAATTTCTTCAGCTTTATCCAGTGCTTTTTCAACAATTTCTTGTTGAAGTTTGATTTTTGCAGACTTGAATTCCTGATCAATATTGCGTTTAGCCATATCTTCCAGTTTTTCAGCCTGTGCTTCTGCTTGTGCAATAATTCTTGCTTTGGCTTCTTCACCCTGTTTTGTGTAATCCTCAACAATCTGTTTAGATTCCTGGTCAAGATTTTTAAACTTGGCTTGATATTCGGCAAGTTTTTTTTCAGCATCAGCTTTTTTTTGTTCAAGTGCTTCAATCTCATCTGCAATGCTTTTTGCGCGGGATGCGAAAAACTCGGCAACCGGTTTCTTTGCAAGAAGAAATCCAACAACAGCAAGAATACCAAAATTCAATACTTTCCAGGTATCAATTTGAAGCCAGGCATTATGCACACCACCATGCCCCCCATCCGAAGATGCAAAAGCAACACCACACAAAACAAGCGAGACAACAAAGCCGGAAACGAGCAGCAATCCCTTGTTCATTCTACATTTTTTCATCAGCAAGCCCTCCCTAAAATCTTTTCGCCGATGGCTTTGGCATATGCCTCAATTTCACCTTCAAGCGCCTTTCTGGCCTGCTCAGTCTCATCTGCCACCTGCTGTTTAATCTCAGCAAGATTGGCCTGAGCCTTCTTGTTAATCCTGTCAATTATTTCCGTTTCTTCTTGAGATGCTTCTTCCACAAAGGCTTCTTTTGTTTTCAAGCCTTCAGATCTGGCTTCTTTTAATCCATTTTTGTAAGCATCTTCTCCGGCAATAAGGTCGCCTGCGGCTTTTTCAGCCCCATTTTGCATCCCTTCAATTTTTGCCTTTCTTTCAAGAAGAACATTACGAATTGGTTTATAAAGAACCAGATTAAGCACAAAAAGCAGAACCAGGAAATTGATCATCTGATACATTAAAGATATATCAGGAATCACAGTTATCATAAAATCCCCTCCGCCAGTTAATAATTATAAAAAGATCAACTACTTATATCTTACTGACTGTTTTAACTCAAAAACAGTCCATATTCCAATCAAATCGAGACTTGAGTACCATCCGGGCCATCATTTGTCAATATTGAATGATAAAATATTTAAGGTATTGGCCTCTACTTTTCAATCCGTCTTTGTCTCTGAGAAAACCGGAAAAATCATAAATTTTCCACAAAGTTCAATAAAACAAAAGAATTGATCAAAAAAAACAGGCTTAATTTACCAAGATTATTTATCTCTATTTATTAACCTGACAGGTTACTGAGTAAAGCAAAGAATTTTTGACCCTCCGACATTAAAACCTATTTTATTTTTTTTGCGGCCGTTCAATCTGCCATGGCCTTTATTTGGAAGAAAATTTACGCATACTGATATTCAAAAGAATTCCAAATCCCACCATATTGGTAATCACAGAAGAACCTCCATAGGACACAAGGGGCAAAGGCACGCCAACAACGGGCATGAGTCCCATGACCATGCCTATATTGATAAAAATCTGCCAAAAAATCATAATTGTAATACCAAATGCTAAAATAGAGCCAAACATATTCCGGCAGCCATACGCAATATTCACACCCCAGAACAAGATAAAAACATATAATATCAGCAAAACACTGCATCCCAAAAGTCCCCACTCTTCGGCAAGAACAGAAACAATAAAATCAGTATGCTGTTCAGGCAAAAAAGAAAGTGCATTCTGTGTTCCTTTTAAAAACCCCTTACCTGTCAGCATTCCCGATCCAATGGCTATTTTTGATTGAATAATATGGTATCCGCTGCCAAGCGGATCACGGTCAGGATTTAAAAAAGTTAAAATTCTGAATTTTTGATAATCTTTTAAAACAAACCATACCAAGGGTGCGGCAGCAATACACAACCCTGACAGAGTAAAAAAAACCCTTCGTTCCAATTTGACAAAAAGGGTAATTGAGCCGGCAATTAAAAGCAAAAGCAATCCAGTTCCAAGATCAGGCTGGTTTACGATTAAAACAAATGGAATTGTACATAAAACAAACGGCTTAATCAATTTCCTAAAATTGAGTCCTGTCTGGGATATTGAAGTTGAATATACCGAAGCAAGGCTTATGATCAAAGCAATTTTCATCAATTCAGACGGCTGAATTCTTAATGGACCAAGTACAAGCCATCGTCGTGATCCACCCCCAATTTGCCCGAAAAGAATAACGCTGATCAAAAGTCCAATGCAGAACATATAAATAAATAAATTTAATTTGTCCAGTTCCTTAAAATCAATCATCACTGCTATCATGATTATAAACAACCCTGCACCCATCCACATAATTTGTTTTTTAAACAAGACAGGAATTGTTCCTGTATCATTTCCTGCAGTCAACGCACTGAATAAAATAACAAGCCCCACAGACCCGATTAAAAAAATCAATAAAACCAATCCCCAATCAAAATTTTTTATCAGTCTCCGGTCAAACATGTTTTACTCCATTACGGTTTCTTTTTGTGATAAAGTTTGAATATATTGCTCAATTAAAGCTCCTGCAACAGGTGCTGCTGAACTTGATCCGTGTTCTCCATGTTCAATGATCACAGAAACCGCAATAACCGGCTTTTCAGCTGGAGCATAAGCAATAAACCATGCATGATCCCGCAAATTATACCGTAACTTTTCAGGATCTATCTTTTCACCTTTTTTAATACTGAAAACCTGTGCAGTCCCTGTCTTACCAGCTATTTCAATACCTGTGAGCCTAATTCCTCTTGCGGTCCCCCGGTCACCCTGAACAACGTTTAAAAGACCCTTTCTAACAATATCCAATGTTTCTGAGCTTGCCGGCAAACTTCCGGTAATTTCAGGATCTATTTTCTTAATAATACTTCCATGGCTGTCTTCAATGGTTTTGACGATTATAGGCCGGTACAAAGTTCCCCCGTTTCCCACAGCTGCCATAAAGACAGCCATTTGAAGGGGAGTAACCAGGTTAAAACCCTGCCCTATAGCAATTGAAAGGGTCTCCCCGCCTTGCCAGGCTTCATTGTATCGTTTCTTTTTCCAGGCAGAAGTCGGGACAAGCCCTTTTCTTTCATTATCAAGCATAATACCTGTTTTTTTCCCAAGTCCACAGCCCTTTGCATATTGTGCCAGCGTATCCACACCTGCTTTGTCTCCCGCCTGATAAAAAAAAACATCACATGATTGCGTAAGGGCTTTAATAACATTCATCTCGCCATGCCCATGTTTATTCCAGCAACGATAGCGTCTATTACCATATTTTAAAAACCCCGGACAATATACCGTTGAATGACTGTCGATATGTTTTTCTTCGAGGGCTGCAAATGAGGTAATTATTTTGTATGTGGATGCCGGGGGGTATTCTGCCTGAATTGCTTTGTTGGTCATTGGTTTACCCGGATTGGAAATCAATGTTTCCCAATTTTTTGTACTGATGCCGCCGATAAAATCATTTTGATCGAAACTTGGATTGCTTGCCATCACAAGAATATCCCCATTGTTAGGATCAATAGCGACAACAGCACCATCCCTGTTGTCAAACAATTTCTCTGCCGTCTTCTGCAAATCAAGATCCAATGTAAGATTCAAATCAAGCCCTGCAATTGGTTCAACTGTTTTCAAAATCTTAATCGTCCTCCCATTGGCATCGACTTCTATCTGCCGCCCTCCTCTTTTTCCCTGAAGATATTTTTCAAAACTTTTTTCAATACCATACCTGCCGATTGAGTCTCCTGTCTTGATATCAGGATATTTACCACTTCTCAATTCAGTGCTGTTTACCTGACCTAAATACCCTAAAAGATGAGCAGCAGTTTTTTTATGGATATAATGTCGTGTGGGTTCTATATCAATATGAATACCAGGAAGATCAAATTTATGAGATTCAACAATGGCAAGCTGTTCCCTTGAGATATCATCTTTTAATGTCACAGCCTTGTAAAACGAACCTTTTCCTGCACGATCAATTGTATCCATGAGTTCCTGGAGAGGTATACGAATCAATTCTGCAAGTTTTTTGACTGTCTTTTCAACATCTCCTGCATCTTCAAGCACAATCTTGAGATTAAACGAAGGTCTGTTATCAACCAAAAGTCTGTTATTCCTGTCAAAAATCAGGCCCCTGGAGGATTTAATACTTTTAAGGCGCACGGCATTTTTTTCAGACAAAAGCCTGTATTCTTCACCCTTGATAATTTGAAGATATACCAATCTAAGGAACAAAATAGCAAAGACAAGAAGAATGCAGATACTTGCGCCTACAAGCCTTTGCTTTATCAATTCTCTATCCGAATTTTTACTGAATTCGATCAATTATAGCCCCTGTATTTTTTAGCCATCTGTTTTCTCATTGATTTAGTTATAAAAATCCAGTTCTGCCACAAAATCTTTACCAGCCATATACCTATTGGAATAAAAACCAATCCCCAAACAGCCTGTCTTATCAAAAGAGTGAAATCAAATTCCAATACAGCGTTAAGGCCTTGATTGACAAAAACAGAAAACAAAAGCAAACCATGTTGGATAACAACGGATAAAATACTGATAATAAAGATAAAAAGAATGCTTCGTTTGAAAAAAAAATGTTTAACCAAGTGTACTATGATATAAATCCATAAATATGAAAAAATATGAAAGCAAAATGGCACACCGGATATGCTGTCCATTATACATCCAATAATTATAATAACAGCAACCATTGAATAGTGAGATGAAATAAGACTTAAAAAAAGGACATTTATGATCAGCAGGTCAAAGCACTGGGCAAACCATTCAAAAGATGGGAGGATAATTGTTTGTATAACAATTAAAAACAAAGTGAGAATGATGAAAAACAATGTATTCATTATTGAACACGCTCAATAAAATTCATCTGATATTTTTCAACACAAGGACTTCTTCTATTTTGTCAAAATCAACACTGGTCTCTATGATGATATCCTGGAAAAGTTGAGAATGAACTTTTGTCACTTTTAAAACACTGCCTATTTTAAGCCCTTTGGGAAATACCTGATCAAAACCGGATGAAATAATCATTTCGCCCTCTTTGACCTCATCCTTTCTCAATGCATATACAAAAGAACATTTGACCGTATTGTTTCCTTTTACAATACCTCGTACCCTGGAATTTTGAACAAGCGCATCAACAGCAGAGTTTCTGTCAGTGATCAAAAGAACTCTGGAGTAATTGTGTGCAACTTTAATTGTTTGTCCGACAATTCCTTCGGAAACAAGCACGGGACTTCCTTTTACAAGACCATCTTTCTCCCCTTTATCAATCATAATGGTTTTAAACCATGGAGATGGATCTCTTGCAATAACTTGAGCTGCCACATAAGTATCTGGAACCAAGCCGGTAAAATCAACAAATTTCTTAAGCCGGATATTTTCAAGTTTCAATTCTTTGCACTGATTTTTAATTTCTATTGTTTTTTCAAGTTGCTTTTTTAGTTCAACATTCTCTTGAACTGCAAGGACGGTCATAAAATATGTGTTCCAGATATTGCGTGTAAAATGAATAGTTTTAGTAACACCCTGCTGAATCGGAGATGTGATGGAAATAAATAATCGTTCAAGGCCTTGAGCTGGCAAAGATTCAGTACTGCCCATAGTTATTACCGTAAAATTCATGGCAATAAACAAAGCAACTCCAAGAAAAATAAACTGTTTGTGCGAAAACATGAAATCAGTTAATTACGACTTCTTTCAAAATTTCAATGGAGTCTAAGACTTTCCCGCAACCCAGCGCAACCGTAGACAAAGGATCATCGGCAACGACAATGGGAAGCCCGCTTTTTTCGTTGAGAAGCTTGTCAAGATTTTTCAACAATGCACCTCCACCTGTTAACACAATTCCGGAATCTACGATATCTGCAGCAAGCTCGGGAGGTGTCTGTTCAAGGGCAATTCGAACTGTTTCAACAATTGCTTCGATCTGTTCGGAAATAGCAACCCTGACTTCTTCGGAATCAATGGCAAGAATTTTAGGGATACCTGACACAAGATCCCTGCCCTTAACCTCTATGGTTTCAATATTATCAGGGTCAGGATATGCGTTTCCAATGGTTGTTTTGATTATCTCTGCTGTCCGCTCCCCAATCAAAAGATTATATTTGCGTTTTATATGTTTGCTGATGGACGCGTCCATCTTGTCTCCAGCAACCCTTAAAGATCGTGTGTAAACGACACCGGCAAGAGAAATAACAGCAACTTCCGTTGTTCCGCCGCCGATATCAACAACCATATTACAAGTCGGCTCTGTAATGGGCAGGCCCGCACCAATAGCTGCAGCCATTGGTTCTTCAATCAAAAAAACTTCCCTTGCTCCGGCGGATTCTGCCGATTCCCTGACAGCTCTTTTCTCAACCTGGGTAATACCGGACGGCACTGCTATAACAATTCTGGGACGAACAAGAGTTTTGCGGTTGTTGTGAACTTTTCGGATAAAATGCTTTAACATTGCCTCTGTAATCTCAAAATCAGCAATCACACCATCTCTCATTGGCCTGATTGCGACAATATTACCCGGTGTACGGCCCAGCATTCTTTTTGCTTCAGCACCCACAGCAAGGACTTTGCTTCTTGACATTCTATCGGTTCTGACTGCAACAACAGAGGGCTCACTCAATACAATTCCTTTTCCTTTTACATATACAAGTGTATTTGCGGTTCCAAGATCAATTGCCAAATCATTAGAAAACGCGCCAAGCAAAGAGTCAGTTATAAAATTCATTTTACCTCTTTCAAGAAAAGTAATTATAAATTGTATTTGATACCAAATTTTATTGAAGTTTATCTGCTAACAGACTTAGCAATTTTTTACAAGCCTAAAAATTCTTAATTCACAATATTTCATATTAATTGAGCATGTATTAAATCATGCAGTTGCGGACGAAATTTTTTAATCCCTTCATTGGATCTTAACGGATGTACCCGATTGGTTAGAAAAATAATTATCTTTGATATTTCAGGATCAATCCAGAAAGAGGTTCCTGTAAATCCAAGATGACCTATGGATGATTTTGAAAAATATCGGCCTGAAGAAGAATTTTCTTTTGAAGGGGTATCAAACCCTGCGACCATGTCATACTTATTTTTCTTTAATACAAAACTTTTTATAATATCAGGTGGCAAGACAATTGTTTTTTTATTCTGCACTGCATTCAATATTTCACAGCAAAGTTTATATATTGAATCGGCGCTACCAAAAAGCCCGGCATGCCCTTCTATCCCTCCTGCAGCCCAGGCATTGTCATCATCCACTTCTCCAGCAAGAACTCTTTTTCTCCAAGGGCATTGCTGGGTGGCAACAATTTTTTGCCGGTACTTTTTTAATTTTTCATTGTGTTGATTCAGTTTTATAAAAAACAGGTCATCAATTCCAAGGGGACGATATATCTGCTCTGATACAAAATGATCCAGCCTTTGACAGGTTATCGTTTCAATGATCCATGCAATGAGCATAAAGCCAAGATCGCTGTAAACCTGACATGTATTAACTCTATTTTCAAGCGGTTCATGGACAAGAAAATCTCTAAGGCATTGCCTGGGCAATTTGTCTGTTGTTATGATTTTTTTAAAATATTCACGGTGAGCTGGAAAGCCTGAAGTGTGTCTAAGCAGCATATCAATAGTAATATCTGCTTTATCACTTGTTTTAAATTCTTCCAGAATGGATCCGATCTTCTGATCCAAAAAAACCTGTCTTTTTTCAACAAGCTTTAATACGGCAAGTGCTGTAGCCAAAGGTTTTGTCAAGGAGGCAAGATCAAAGATACTGTCTTTTCTCATTTTTCTTTTATTAAAAAGATCTGCCATTCCATAAGCTTCAAAAAAGACTATTTTCTGATTTACGGCACACAATAAGACTGCACCCGGAAAAATACCCTTTAAAATCGCCTGTTCCATCAGCTTGGAAATTTTATCTTTTCCCATAGGAATTAAATCCAGTGGATTCTTGAATTTACCGTATCTATTTCAACATCAGTTCCCATGCATAAAGATAAATTAATCTTGCCATGACCGGCATCCAAGCCTGACAACACGGGAACAGTATACTCATCAAATATTTCCGACAGGATTTCTTTCAGGTATTCAATATTGTCACAGTTCTCAAAAGACCCTGTAATGACACCCCGGATACCAACAAACAATCCGGCCATTTTCATCTGAGTCAGCATACGGTCAATCTTATATGCCGGTTCTCCAATGTCTTCCATGAACAGAACACAATTCTTAAAGTCCGGTTGAAACCGTGTCCCCAGCAGATGGGCAATGGTGGTGATATTGCCCCCTTTTAATACGCCTGTACACTTACCGGGTTTGATGATTTGCCCGGCTGAAACTTTAATGGCGTCAACCGAATCCTGGATGGTATCATAAAAAGAATCAATGGTTTTTTGAGGGGCGTCGGCAAATGAAACCACATTGGGGCCGTGAATAACTTTGTTTCCTGTTTGATCAATGATAGAAAGCAATATTGCCGTACAATCAGAGAACCCAATAAACGGTTTGGTATGATGCCTGATCAGATTCCAATTCAGATGATCCAGGACTCGCATAGCACCAAACCCACCCCGGGCGCAAATAATTGCATCAATGTCAGGATCTGAAAAAAGCCTGTTTATCAGACCTGCTCGCAGCTTATCATCCCCTGCAAGATACCTCTTCTTTTGAAAGATTTCTTCAGGAACTCTAACCTCAAACCCCAACTGTTCTAAAACCCGGATTCCCCTGTTTAATGTTTCAGGGTCAAAGCGAGAGGATGGCGCGCAGACACCTAATACCCCCCCCGGTTGTAAAGGTGTTGTGCCCATCCTATAATTGCTGATCTCTATCATTCATATTTAAGATCCCCCGCCCCAACCCTCATATTTTACAAATCTATGGTTTAATCCTTATGGAAGGATACAAGCCATTAAGTTCTCCCGTAGTATATGGCTGAATGGTGTTAAAAGATATGTTCTGGTCATCCTGGGCATGGCCTCGTTTTTCACCATTATTAAAAAGAGCTCCATTTGCCAATAAAATTTGACTGATTCTCCTTTTGAAGCCATCAATAAAAACAGAACCCTTGCCGGAAAAAACCATTCTTCCTATTCGCAAACTATCCCTTACATCAGCAAGTTTATCCAATGAAATGGTGTTGTTTCTCAAATCGTCTTCAGAACGGATAAACCCCCATATCAGATGTTCTCCAGGTATTTTAATGGGCACATCAGGATCTATGATTGTATGCGGCATAACAATACATCCTTCACCAATGTCAATGGTTGCATCAGGTTTTCCATTTAAAAATGAATTAAATCCGACAAAGGTTTCAAATCCAATGTTTGAATGTATTATTTTCCCGCCATGTGCCGTCACATTCAAGCCGACAAGGGTTGAATGAATAATATAAGAATTTTCCTGGGCATTGGACCCGTCTCCCATTACAGCATTATCCAAAAAAGCACTTTGAGCGACAAGAACGTTTTCACCAATATGTGTTTTACTTAAAACAACCGCATATCTGCTGACAGCTGAAGTTGCCGGCGCATCTATGGGTTCAAGATTCACTACATCAAATAACTTCTCGTAATCCTGCTCCCGTTCCTTAACAAAATCGTATATGATGCCGCGGGGCTGATATAAAGAATTCACCCCTACAAAATCATCCAGAATTTCTTTTTCAAATTTATATTTAAATTCAAAATTGTGATTTCTTATCCACACTGTTCCGGGATCAATTTTCCTGTGAAAAAGCTCCCCTGTCTGAACATAGGAAAATTCACCGACAATGCAGGAATGCAGGTTCATCAAATCCACGGTTGCAAAAGGCCCCAGAAAACATCCTTCAAGGGTTGACCCATGAATATTTGCGTAATGGGCTGAAATAGTATTTCGAATGCCAAATTCTTCAGGACTCTCAGGGTTATGCGAGTTGCTGTGTACCAGCGTTTTATAAAGAAGACTGTCCTTTATAGTGATTGTTTCATCTTCAACAAGGGGAATATTCTTTGAACAACGTATCGTATCACCTTTTCTTTTTAATTCATCCCCCCTTATGTCACTTTTGTATATGGTAGATCTTCCCACATAACATTTCCCAAAAAAATAACTGCCGGCAAGATTTGACTTTTTGAAATGAAAATAAATGGGGTGTCGAGAGGTAATACCATAAAACGCATAAAATTTTAACATTTTATCATATTCAAGGGAATTTTTTACAAAACTTTCCGTATCAAAACCAAACTCTTCTAAATTAATATTAACACGACTGATAATTCTATCATTAAGTTGCTTTAACTGATCCATAAATAAATCCTTATTTGCATAAAAAGCCTTTTTAAAATTATTTCAATAATCAAATGAACAAAATTCATATCATAGAAATACAGAAGTGACAAGAACATGCTTTTTAGATTAACTATCTGAAAGGCTTATAGTATTTTGCAATGCCAATGGCATCTATCGGGCCTTATACTTATTTAGGCAGATAATCTTCCCGTAAAGGAGAAAATACCTCTTTGGTTGTCATAAGTTACAAGTTCATTATTTTGACAAATTTTGTAAAAATTGCAATAGTACTCATTTATAAAATCAAATTTGGATAACAAAACAAATGAGCTTAAATACCCCAAAAATTCTTGCACCAGCCGGTGATAAAAATTCATTTTTAGCTGCCATTGCAGCAGGTGCTGATGCTATATACTGTGGCCTGAAAATGTTTTCCGCACGCATGGAAGCTGAGAACTTCAGTATTGAAGAACTTGCAAAACTTACAACACTTGCAAAATCCAAAAATATTTTAGTCTATATTGCGTTTAATTGCATTATCAAAGAATCCGAACAGGAAAAAGTGTTCAAAATCCTTTGCAAACTGTGCAGGTATGTTGATTTTGATGCCCTGATCGTCCAGGATCTTGCCATGATAAACCTGGCAAACAAAGCAGGTTTAAACAAAGAACTGCACCTTTCCACCCTGGGCAATTGCACTTTCCCTTCCGGCTTGAAAACCGCAAACCAATTGGGATTTAAAAAAGTTGTCTTGCCAAGGGAATTTAGTATTGATGAAATCAAAGAAATGGCAAAACATACTCCTGCAGAAGACATGGAACTTGAAATGTTTGTCCACGGAGCGCTTTGCTATTCTATTTCCGGGCGATGCTATTGGAGTTCATGGTTTGGTGGAAAAAGTTCCCTGAGGGGCAGGTGTGTTCAACCCTGCAGAAGGATGTACGAACAAAAAGGGCACAAAAAAAGACATTTTTCCTGTATGGATTTTTCCGCTGATGTGCTGGTAAAAATATTAAAACAAATCCCTGAAATAACCACCTGGAAAATTGAAGGCCGAAAAAAAAGCCCCCATTATGTTTATTATGCGGTTAAAGCATATAAACTCTTGCGAGATGATCCTAAAAAAAAAAAGGAGGCTCTTTCCTTTCTTGATTATGCCATGGGCAGAGAATTCAGCCATTACAATCTGCTGTCACAACGGATCATGAATCCTTTGGAACACTCATCAGAAACAGCTTCAGGACTGTTTGCAGGACGAATACAAAATCCTGCATCTCCTTTTTTTATAACAAGGGAAGCCCTCTTACCTTCAGATCTTTTAAGAATAGGCTTTGAAGATGATCAATTTCATAGCATTCAAAGAGTCACCCGGGCTGTGCCTAAAAAAGGCAAATTCTTTTTAAGCAAACAGTCTAAATTTAAAGTTAAAAAAGGAACTCCTGTCTATCTTATAGACAGAAGAGGAGCAGAACTTGCAACTGTTATTAAAAGCCTTGATGCAGAACTTCAAGACATAGAAACAACATCCATACGTCCTGTTGAGAATAGATTTAAGACTCAAATTGTTCCAAAAACTGTAAAATCGAAAAATAGAACCAGGGAAATCACCCTTTCAAGGGGAAGGCTTCAACAACAAAACAATACGGCAGAGACAGGCGTATGGATTTCTGCCCAGGGATACTCCTCACCTCCATCGCCCAAGAACTGGCTGTGGCTGGACCCTATTTTATTTCCAGGTGAAGAATCAATATGTTCCGAGTATATTGCTAAAGCACAGAAAAAAGGAGCAAAAAACTTTGTTTTAAATGCTTTATGGCAGCTTTCTTTGTTTAAAAATCCAAAGCAGTTAAATCTTTGGGCAGGACCTTTTTGCAATATCACCAACAGCATGACGATAACTACTTTAAAATCTTCAGGATTTTCAGGTGCCATCGTCAGCCCGGAGCTTGATCAGCAAACTTTTTGTTCTTTGCCTCAAACAAGCGCCCTGCCCCTTGGTGTGGTAATTTATGGCAACTGGCCATTGAGTATTTCAAGGGTTATTTCCAAAGATCTGAAAATAAACCAGGCGTTTACAAGCCCTAAAGGAGAAACCGCCTGGATTTCAAAACACAATAATAATTATTTTGTTTTTCCCAATTGGTATCTGGATTTAACATCAAAAAAAGAACAACTGAAAAAAGCCGGATTTTCACTATTTGTCAATATCCATGAGAATATACCCCGCGGCATAAAAATCAAAAACCGGCCAGGCCTGTGGAACTGGGACTTGAAATTGTTGTGATGAAAAAAAACAAAAGCTCCTGTCAACAGTAAAGGGTAAAAGTACCGGGGGTGTCCATAACAGTAAGACCTGTCACACAAACGGCAGAGGCTTCAGTAAACAAGGCGTCAATAAATTTCAAATGTCCTAAGGCAGTCGACAGGGGCAACATTAAGCATAATGATCCCAGTGCAATGAGTAACATATAACCGAACATTAAAATCCTACCAGGGGATCTGGAAAGAGACCTGGTAAATTTTTCAGTTAATACTTTCATTTTCCATCATATGGATATAGAACAATAAGGACCTGTAACCAGAAGGTTATTCATCACAGTTGACTGGATCTGCTCCATTTTGCTGCCAAGCAGTATATCCTTGATAATTCCATGTCCATATGCTCCCAAAACAATGAGTGAATTATGGGGAACATTGTACAACATAGTATCAAACTCTGATTTTTTATAAAAATACCATTGGTTGGATAACTGGCTGACAGGTTCATCCAACCCCTCTTTTTTTATCAAATCTTTATAAAAAGCTTTGTTCTTTTTCTCCAGCAATGTGTAAATATTTAATGAAAGGCTTGAAGCCATGGCAATTTTAAGTCCTAGTTTCAGTGCATTCACTGCATTTTTAGAACCGCCGAAAAAAACGGAAATACTTGTCCAGGGTTTGAATACCGGGCTTGTGATAAGAATCGGGAACGTTGCATGCTTGATAATCCTTCTGACCTTTGGCCCGATATGTCCCAGGCCTATTTTTGAAGACAAGTCACTGACAGATCTAGGACAGCACAGATAATCAAAACTAGTTGAAATATCCGGTAAAGATGAGGCTGTAAAATTTTTTGGCTCATAAAACATGGGTTTGATTTTTATTTCATCAAACAACTCTTCAGCATGCTGTCTGGCCGTGGCTGGGGAAGTCAGATAAGAATGGTCAAGATCAACCTGTACGGCATCATTGGAAAAATACATCAAAAATTTATCACTCTTTGGAATGTATGCAACAGGGAATGCATTGATTGTTTTACAAAAATACAATGATTGAAGAAATGTTTCCCTGCCAAAGGGTGTATTTCTGAAAATATGAAGTAATTTATAATTCATCTTCTTCTCCTTTAGTTTTTTTAGTTGATCTGCCATGGCCGTTATATAATTTTAACGGACACTGGTCTGCATGATCAGTTCCCTGCGATACAAATCAAGTATTCTTGTTTTTGATATCATGCCTATAAACCTGTCATTTTCAACAACCGGTATGCTATCCATACGATTGATATCCATCATATCCAGCACCTCTTGCAGATCATTTTCCAAAGAAGCTGTAATGACTTCAGTATCCATGATCTGGTTTAAAAAAATCATATCATACATCCCTGGATCCAAGGTGAATTTTCGAATGGCATTAATTTGAATCACTCCTTTATAGTCATCTGTCCGGTCCTCAATTACAGGAAAAAAATTCTGACTTGAAGTTTTGATGATCTCAATAAATTCTCTGAAAACCATATTTTCCGATACCTTTATAAACCCTGTATCAATTAGTTCACTGACATTCAAATCAGACAAAATCCTAGCATCCGTACCAGGTCTTAAAAACTGTCCTCGCTCTATCAACTCTTTAAAATAAAAAGATGCCGGTTCAATATAGTGACTCATGGTTGATGAAATGGAGGATACAACAATTAGAGGCAGCATGGTTTCATAACCGCCTGTGATTTCAGCAATCAGAAAAATTCCGGTCAAAGGCGCCTGCATCACCCCGCTGATAATTCCCGTCATACCAAGCAGGGCATACGCACCTTCGCTGGCAACCCCGGCAGATGGGAATAAAATAAACAAAATTTTATGAAATAAAATACCGGTCAGACTTCCTATAACCAGACAGGGAGCAAATATTCCTCCTGATCCTCCCCACCCCAATGTCATGGCTGTGGCAAAAATTTTCGCAAAAACAGCCACAAGCGTAATAAAAATACCCATTGAAAAGGTACCTGAAATCATTGACTGAATAAAATGATATCCTTCTGCCAGCACAACCGGCATGAACATTCCGATGGCACCGACTGTGCAACCGCCGACAACAGCTCGAACCCATAAAGGAAAAGAAGATTTTTTAGCAAATTTTCCTGTCTGCCTTAACGCTTTTGTAAACAGAACCGATATTATGGCGGTAGAAACGGCAAGACCAACACTTGCCATGATATCCGGAAATCCGATTTGAAAAAGCTGGTGGTTGAAAATAACCTGTTCCGGAATAATGGCATTACTGATTTCTGCACCTGCCACGGCAGCAATTGCAATGGGAATAATATTCACAAATTTCCATTCTCCCAGAATCACTTCAATGGAAAAAACAAGACCTGCAATGGGAGCATTGAAAATAGATGCAATGGCACCTGCCGTGCCGCAACCGACAAGAGTAATGCGTTGCCGTTCGTTTAAACCAAGCAATTTGGCTATATTGGAACCAATAGAAGATCCACTCATGACCACAGGGGCTTCCGGCCCGGCAGATCCACCGCTTCCAATGGTCAAAAGACTGGAAATCAATCTTGAATAACTGGATCTAAAACGCAATAATCCGCCATATCTTGAAACAGCATATATGACTTCCGGCACACCATGTCCCGCACCTTCCCTGGCAATCCTGTCAAGGTAAAGAGAGGACAGCATCGCACCTATACCGGGCAAAACAAATGCCCACCAATAGTGACGGAATGGATGCAACCACTCCAGAACAAACTCAAGGGATAAACGAAGGGTAACTGCGGCCAGACCACTGCAGATTCCGGCAATGGAGCCTGCAATGATGAGCAGCAACCTGTCATCCAGATGAAACATTTTATGGTATAGGGTTTTATACCAGTTTTTTATAGTAACCACGAATTTTGCTGCTCCATTATTTACAACTACATTGGATTGGCTTTTTGAAGAACTTCAATTTTTTCAATCAGCTTGTCCTGATTGGGTTTTGATTTAAGAAAACTTATAAACTGACGGTCTCTTAAACAAAAAGATAAAGCAGATAATAAATGCAAATGCATTTTCAATTCCGGGCATAATATAAAAAAAAGGATTGATACGGGCTGGTTGTCCAATGCATTATATTCTACTGGATCAGCAAGAAAACAGATGGAAACCACAGGATTGTTTAAATAGCTCAATTGCTCTCTGGGATGGGGTATGGCAATCGCGTTTCCGATCCCGGTCGAAAGAGCCTGTTCCCTTTCAACCAAACGATCAAGAAGATCCGTCTTAAAATCATCCGGGATGATTGACATTTTTTCAATGGCATCCTTTAAAACACTATTTACATCATTTCCTTGAATATCAAAATAAATCCCGCCGTTATTCACGGCATCAGATAAGGAGATGATGGAATCCCCCTTTTTTTCAGGAGCGTCTTCATCTGAAAGATTCAGACAAATATTATGTGTGGATGCCCACTTTTTTAATTCACTTATATGAAATCGATACGTTGCACCAGTTTTGGAAACCGGCAGTTTTCCCTGCCGTACCCAGCGTTCGATGGTATCCGGGACAACTCCCAGCAGTTTTGATAAATCAAAAACTGAATACTCCATTTATTCTTCCTTACTTTTTTATATATATGAAAGTCTTTAAAAATCCAAACAGCGACTTTCAATTTTTGTTGTGAGTAAATCTGGACAAAAAAACAAATGCACCCTTTGCAGTCTATATGAAAGAACTTCTAATATGTTGGAATAAAATATCTTTCATTTCTTATTGTGGCAGATCAATCTGCCATGGCCGTTATTTGAAAAATGTCAACAACGCATGAAGATTTGTAAGCGGATGCGGAGGACAACCCGGTATAAAAAGATCCACAGGCAAAATGGAATCCAGACCACCTTCGGTTATTTCAGGACTTCCTCTGAAGGGACCGCCTGTTATGGCACAACTTCCAACAGCAATGACGACTTTTGGATCTGCAATGGCCTCATATGTCTGCAGCAAAGCTGTTTTCATATTTTTGGATACAGGTCCGGTCACAACAACGCCGTCTGCATGACGTGGGGATGCCACAAAGTTTATGCCGAAACGGGCCAGATCAAAAAACGGTGTTGCCAATACATTTAAATCGGCTTCACAGGCATTACACCCCCCTGCCGATACCTGCCTAAGCTGTAAAGACCGGCCGAACAATTTTTTAAAATGCTGCTTTGAGTGTTCGGCAAGAGCGGGAAGATTGCCATTGGTCAACAGATCTTGTTTGCCGGCAGTTGCCGTCTCAAAATCCCGGGTAAATGTTACAAATTCCCCTTTTGAAATACGTTCGCATGTGCCGCAGAATACGCACCTGCCCATATCAATTTTTTCTTGTTCTATATCAATGGCATCCTGGGGACACGCATTTGCACACATTTTTACAAGGTCAGGAGAAACAACTTTTTTTATCATGGGTTTTCCACGATAACGCTCAAATACAGCGGGTTTTTCATTAGGATAGTCACATGTCCTGTAACCTTGTTCAAATCTATTTTTAAGTGTAGTGAACATTTAATATTCTCTTTATTATTTTCTCATTTAACATGATGTTTAAATCTTATTATTTCACACTTTTTATAATCAAAGATCAAATCCGCAATAGGAAAGATTAAAACTTTTATTATTTAATGGAAAATCCGATATTCCCGTATTCCGCAGCGCCATTGCAAGACCGTTCCAGTTGTGAAAAGAGGGATCTTTGACCTTGTACCGAAGTATTTTTGCGTTGTCATCCGTCAACATCACATGTGATACTTCACCTCGCCAAGCCTCATTGACCGTGGCCACAAAAGAAGACGGCGCAAGATTATAATTGCTGTCATTCACACATCGGGTGTCGACAGGTACATTGATCAAAGATTGAATAATATGAATTGATTGCAAAATTTCATCATATCTCACTTTTGCACGGGCATATACATCACATTGTTTTTTTTTGTTTTCAGGAATATCCAGTTGGCCGTAATATTCTGTGGGAAAACTTCTTCTCACATCATAGGGAATACCGCTGGCCCTGCCAGCCGGTCCGACCAGACCCAATTGCCCGGCATCATGGCAGCTGACAATGCCGCAGTCTTCAAAACGGCCCCGTACGGTTGCAGCAGAAAAAAGAAGATCAAGAACATGTTCCACCTGGGGTTTTAATTCTCTGATCCTTTCATTCAGGGTTTTGCGAATATCATCAGAGAGTGAAAAACAGACTCCTCCGGGGCGTACCAGGCCTTTTCCAAACCGGTTTCCACATATCAAAAGCGACAAATTCAAAAAATCGCCTCGCATACGGCCAAAATAATTGGCTGGCGGCAAAAAGGCAACATCTCCGCTCAAGGCCCCAAGATCACCGATATGATTGGCAATCCGCTCCAGTTCCAAGGCAATGGTTCGAATTATTTTAGCCCCGGTATCCGGTTGAACCCGGGTCATTGCCTCAACCGCCTGGGCCATGCAAAGACCGTGACCAATTGTGGTATCTCCGGCAATATTTTCAGCCAGAATGGGCAATCTTTTTGCTTGAACATTATAAAAAAGGTTTTCAACACCCCTGTGCTGGTATCCCAGTTGTATTTCCAGATGAAGGACGCGCTCGCCAATGCAATTAAACCGGAAATGACCGGGTTCTATGACACCGGCATGAACAGGCCCGACAGCCACTTCATGGATTTCATCGCCTTCCACCTGATAATACTCGTACCTGCCCGGAATGTCTTCTTTATAATCATTACCAAAAACATCCTCTACATTCCGGCAGTTGGGATGATACCTGACCATTTTCAACCAGGGATGCCCCTCGGGCCTTATGCCGAATTGTTCGGCAATTTCCCTTTCAAACAGGTGAAACAGCTCATGTTTTTGAGTAAATGACGGATAAAACTCAGGTGCGTCACAGCCGGCCACAAGAAGTTTATTGGTTCGCAAAACTGCCATGAGCTTGATAGAGTCTTTTTCCTGATAAGCAAAATACTGGACCACCTTCCCACCCTCTTCTACAATGCTCAAAACATTATCATAAAATGCATTAAAGGGCAGGTGAGGAATTTTTTCCCGTGATATTTTCTCACCGTTTGAAATTTCTAAAAAAGCGTTCGTCATTTAAGTCCTCCGCCTATTGCAGTTACTGCCTCAACAATGGTTTGATATAATGTGTCCGGGATAAAAAAGCACAATATAAGAGATGTTAACAGCAGTATATATTGCGGCCATACAAGGCTGGCTTTTTCTGTTAAACAAACCTTTTTATTTGAATCACCTTTATCAGAGCTGTCATTATCAAAATTGTCGTTATTGTTATCAAAATTATTAAAGGCCATTTTCATTACCTGGTTTGCAAATCCGGCAAATATAACACAAAGGCTCAGAATAAAAATTCCCACTGCAACATAGTGACCGGTTCGAAATGCAGCCACAATAATAAACAGCTCCCCAATAAAAATCCCAAACGGAGGAAACCCTGCAATACCTGCAAATCCGGCAAAAAAAGCAATAAAGGTTTTTGGCATGCAGCGTATCATATCGCCTGTATTTTTAATCAGCCGATCTTTGTATCCCAGTAAAATATTTCCGGATGACAAAAACAGGGAGGATTTAATCAGGCTGTGGTGAATCATGCACAGCACGGCACCATAAACACCCAAACCACCTACACCTGTTCCAAAGGCGATGATCCCCATATTCTCGATACTGGAATAAGCGAGCATTCGTTTATATTCATTTTGTTTAAGAATAAAGGTTGCGGCTGCCAGAATGGACATCAAACCAAAAACAATCAGAATCATGCCGGCAAAATCGCCGAGTCCAGCTGCATGCATAATTTTATTTGTTTTAAAAATACCCAGATAGGCACAGTTTAACAGCACACCTGACAAAAGGGCTGAAGCAGGACTAGGAGCTTCGCTGTGGGCATCAGGAAGCCAGGTGTGCATCGGAGCCAGACCCATTTTTGTCCCGTACCCAACCAATATGAAAACAAACCCGGCTTTAAGCCACAGGGGGTCTAATTTTTGGGCGACACTTACAAGTGCCGGATAGGAGAGCGGTACATCAACGTTACCAATGTCCATTGCAAGGGTAATAAGAACCGATCCTAAAAGCGCCATGGCAATCCCTACAGAACATATGAGGACATATTTCCAGGTTGCTTCAAGGGATGCCGAAGATCTGTGGGTATAAATCAGCGGTGCGCTGGCAAGAGTTGTCGCTTCAATGGCAATCCACAAGACCATGATATGGTCGGATAGGGTTACCATTGTCATGGTTGACAAAAACAAAAGAATTGATCCTGAAAAAATATTTTCTTTTTGAATGTTATTTTCTTTCAAATACCCGATCGTATAAATGGAAATCAAAAAAAACAACAAAGAAATCACCAAAAGCGATAACAATCCTTCCGGAGTCACGGCAAAATAGTCTTTAAAAATTGATTCAGGTCTATTTTTCCAAAGAAGAAGGGACAAAAAAAGATGAATTGCTCCAGTACCGACTAACAGCTGACGACCGGCCCGTTTGGGAAGAAAAAAAGCCAGAATACCAGTGATAAAAGGAGCCAGAAAAACAATTTCTACCATAAAATAACACCTATTCCTTTAATGTTCTGAGGTGAGCGGTATCAACATCATCAAACGTTTGTTTGATATTTTGAAGTATAATGGCCATTATCATAACGCCGGCAAGCACATCGAGCAAAATACCGAATTCAACAATATGAAGGGCACGAACTGAAAATGTAGTTCCTACAAGGTAAATACCATTTTCCATTATGATATACCCCAATACCATTGCAATTGCATTACGCCGGGCCATCAGAAGAAACATTCCCGTAACCAGAAGAGCTATGGCAGTGGGAAATAAAAGCGTATATTCACTGATAGACGCAATATTCAGCTGACGGCTGATGAATGTTGCTGCAACTATTAATCCAAGACCACAGAGCATTGAGGCATGATATCCGATAATGGGTTGCACTTCTCTTTGAATAGCCACTTTTTTTATGACCATGTAAATGCTCATTGGAATAATAATGCCCCTTATGGATAAAGTGACAAGGGTAAAAACAATGCTGCCGCCCGTCATGTCATGCCCGATAAAAAGAGGAACGATAGATACCACAATTCCTTGAAAGGCAACGACTTTAATAAGCCCGGGCAGACGGCTTGAACCAAAAGAGAACAAAACCGAAAGCAGGACAAGAGACAAAATAGTGTCAACCGGATATAGCATCATTTGATAAACTCCAATGTAATAATGGTTGCAAAAAAGGCCAATGCAAAGGATGTCAGGACAAATTGCGGAACTTTATCCATTCGATAACGGGCCATGATGGATTCCATAATTCCAACAGCCATATATACAATAACAAGCCCGGCAATATACAAACCCAAAACCAGTCCGGGAATGCCCGGATCAAAGGGCAAAATCAGCCGTGAAATAAGGGTTGAATAGAAAAACAGCTTACAAAAAGAGCCCAGCTCAATCAAGCCCAAATCAGGTCCGCTGTGATCTAAAACCATAACTTCATGGATCATTGTAAGCTCAAGGTGTGTGGCAGGATCATCAACAGGAACTCTTGAATTTTCCGTCAACAGAATAATAAAAAAGGAAATCACTACAAACAATAATGGGGCACCTGCCATATTCCACAATGCAAGGGTGTTTTTTCCCGCAAAATAAGCGGATAACTGAAGCTCGCCGGTCAATCCATAAAACAAGATTAAAATCATAAAAGTTGCAGCTTCACAAATAATCGGAAAATAAGCTTCTCTTGCCGCCCCCATACCCTCAAACGGGGAAGCTGTATCCATTGCGGCTGCAATTGTAAAAAAACGGCCAAGTCCCATAATGTATAAAACAAAAATAATATCCCCGTTAAATGAAAAAATCGGAGGATATCCGGCAATGGGCAGAAACATGAGTGCAGTGATGGCACAAGCAAATGACACAATCGGCCCGAGCTTAAATACAACTGTGGTACTGTTGCTGTAAACCGATCCTTTTTTAAAAAGCTTGATCAGTGTGTAATAATTAATCATCAATGGCGGTCCTTTTTTCCCTCCGAAAAAAGCCTTTATTTTAAGAATAACTGCTGAAAAAAAAGGTGCCGTTAAAATTGCAAGAAACCAAAGAATAATGGATTCAATCATAAAATTTTCCCATTTGAATTTATTTTTTTTTATATGAAAGTCTTCAAAAATCCAAACAGCGACTTTCATGTTTTGTTGTGGGCAAACCAGGATGAAATACCAGGTCTGCCCGTGGCAGTTATATGAAAAACAATACTGATACAATCGCCAGTAAAATATAGCCAATATACAGATGAATATCCCCGTGCTGAATCCATCTTAATTTATCGAACAGGCTCAGCAACGGACGAACGATAACTTTTTCCATGTGAAGTTCTGCAATGTCATGTACGTGACTGCGGTAATATGTTTTTAAAGGAAACAGTCCCTTGATTGGAGGATGATCTTCTTTTAACGGTGCCACCGGACTGAAAAACTCAAGCAAGAATGCTGCATAGGATGACCCTGTATACTGCATTCTGACCGTGGGCCGTGTAAAACCGCATCCCCAGGTCCCGGATCTGGTGATGGTTTTTCCCCGGTAGTAATACCAACGAAGTGCAATCACCAGCAATAAAACAACCAGAAAAATCATTGCAGCAAGAGTAATATTGACTGCCATCCCCTCAAAGGGCGCTAACGGGATATTGCCGTAATCCAGTCCCAAAGCACAAACTGCTTTAACGGACATTTGAATAAAAATCCATGGAAATATACCGATAAGAATACAGGTGCCCGCAAGAATCGACATGGATACCAGCATGGTTAAACCTTTTTCATTTACATTCTCTGCGGCTTTGGTCCTGGGCTCACCTTGAAAAACAACCCCCACCACTTTGGTAAAGCAAGCCAGTGCAAGTCCTCCGATAATCGCCAGGCTGATAATGGCAACAATGCTCATAACAAAAGCAGACTCATCAAGGGCAACCCCTTTAAATCCGCCCATATAAATCAAAAATTCACTGACAAATCCGTTAAAAGGCGGCAGCCCTGAAATGGCCAGAGATCCAATAATAAAAGTTGTTCCAGTGATTTTCATTGATTTAAGCAAACCGCCCAGGGCATCAATGGAACTGCTTCCTGTTTTGTGAAGAACCATGCCTGCACCCATAAACAAAAGTGACTTAAAAACAGCATGGTTGAGAACATGAAGAAATCCGCCGGAAAATCCAAGAACTGCCATCAGCGGATGTCCGGATGAAACTCCAATCATGCCGATACCCAGACCTATTAAAATAATGCCGATATTCTCAACGCTGTGATAAGCCAGCAATCGTTTGAGATCGTGCTGGCCCAGGGCATATACAACCCCCAGGACACCTGAAACCACCCCGGCAATAAGAACAATATTTCCGAAAATCGGCGTGTGAAAATTCAGCAGGGCATACATTCTTATGATACCGTAAATACCGGTTTTGATCATAACTCCTGACATGACCGCAGAAATATGACTCGGGGCTGCAGGATGTGCATGGGGCAACCAGACATGAAAGGGAAATACACCTGCTTTTGAACCAAATCCGACAAACGAAAAAATAAATATCACAATTTTTGCGGAGTCGGGAATAGCCGCCATTGAGCCGAATCCAAAGCTCCCGGTGTAACCGTAAATAATTCCAAATGCAGCGAATATGAACATGGCACCAACATGGGAAAAAACAAAATATAAAAACCCGGCTTTTCTGTTTTCAGGCAAATCATAATTGTAAATGACCAGAAAAAAAGAAGACAGGGACATGATTTCCCAAAAAAGCATGAAGGTGATTATATTTGATGCAGTTACAACCAATGCCATGGCTGCAATCAGGAAACTGAAAAACAAATAGTTCACCGCGATTTTCACTGAATTTTCTGTCTGATTCATGTAATGGAAACTGTAAATGGCGGCAAGCAGAGAAACACCGAAAATGGCCATCAAAAAGAATGCGGAAAGTCCGTCCATTTGAAAGGCCAGTGAAAAACCATTTAAGTATTCAAAGAACGCCACCATATCACTGCCTGTCCCCATAAGTTGTGCAACTGCAGTGATAACCCCTGAAAGACATCCTGCACTCAACAAAACAACTGTAATAATTTTTGTTGATTTGCTGTGCTGTGCAAAAACAAGGGAGAAAAAGCCTCCAAATAAAATCATCATTATTGATATAAAAAATTGACTCATAAATTCCCCGCTCTCATAAATTCTCCCACTTTATTTTTATTTGCTGTTCACTGCTGTATAACTTTTGTTTTTTAAAGCAAAACTTTACATTTATATAAAAAAATCAAATTTTGTCAATAAAAGAAAAAAAACAACTTGACTAATAAAAATTTTACCAGACTTTCCTTGACAAAAAGCAACTTCCCATCCTATTTAAGACCAATTTATGAATTTAAGGGGTCGATATAACCCTGGAAGAATTATATTAACTTTAGGAGAATAATATTAACATGAGTACTGATGCAACAGCTTTAACAGGTTCGAATTTTGACTGGAAACGTGTCCTTTTTCTTTTAATTGGTCTTACACTTTTTTTTGTTGTTAATTTTGCACCGCCATGGCCGGATGCCATTGATCCTACAGGAAAACATTTTGTGTTGAGCAAAGAGGCCAAGGGTGCCCTGGCCGTGTTTCTTTTAGGGGGTACCTGGTGGGTGTTTGAAGTGGTTCCCATTGGTGTTACAAGTCTTACCATCGGTGTGCTGCAGGTTCTGTTTATGATCCGGCCTGCAAATTCGGCATTTAAGGATTTTATGACCCCGTCAGTCCTTTTTATTTTTGCTTCGCTTGTCATTGGCATGGTCTTCACCAAAACAGGTCTGACAAAACGCCTGGCCTATAAGATGCTGGCTGTTGTGGGGGAAAAAACCAGCATGATTTATCTGGGGTGTTTTGTTGTAACCGCTGCCCTGACCCATATCATGGCCCATACTGCCGTGGCTGCAACCATGTATCCGCTTTTAATGACTATTTACAGTATGTATACGGATGATGAAACTCCCACCAAATTCGGTAAAGGCTTGTTCATGGGAATGGCTTTTGTTGCCGGTGCCGGAAGTATCGTAACCCTTCTGGGTGCGGCAAGGGGTGCAGTTGCTCTTGGTTTTTTCAAGGATATTATCGGAAGAGACGTCTCTTTTTTTGAACTTACCTTTTATATGTTCCCTGTTGGATGGGCCATGACCTTTCTTTTGTGGGGATTTTTCATGATTTTTTTCAAGCCTGAAAGAGCAACTATTCCGGGGCTTCGCGAAAAAGCAAAAAAACTGAGTGTTGCAATGGGAAAAATCACAAAAAATGAAATCATTGCTGCAATAATCATTTTTGCCTGTATTTTTGTTATGTCTGTGAAACAATTTGTCCCGTTTTTAAAACCGGTTGACAAAACCGCCATCATTTTGACTTCAACAATTCTCTTTTTTGTATTGCGTATACTGGATATCAAGGATCTTGAATCCATTCCCTGGAATATTATCCTGCTGTTCGGCGGTGCCATGAGTATTGGGTTCTGCCTTTGGGAAACAGGTGCCGCAGAATGGCTGGCCATCAACTGGCTGACCATGTTCCAGAAATCAAACTATTTTGTCTTTATCATGAGTATTGCATTTTTTGTCATGATCATGACCAATTTTATCATGAATGTTGCAGCCATTGCCATTTCCCTGCCGGTTGCTTTGGTTATTGCACCCTATCTGGGTGTGGCACCTGAAGTTATCCTTTTTGCCGCTCTTGTCACCGCAGGTATGCCGTTTCTGTTGCTTGTTGGTGCGGCACCCAATGCCATTGCCTATGATTCAAAACAGTTTACAACAGGAGAATTTTTCCTCTTTGGAATTCCTGCCAGTATAATGCTAATGATTGTAATTGCAGTTGCAGTTGCAGTTGTATGGCCGATTATGGGTATGCCGATACTGGTAAAATAATAATGCTTGTGGTATTATTTTATTACCTTGACACTCTCTCCTATCATGGGAATGTCCATACTGGTAAAATAATTACCCAAGTTGAGGAGGAACAATCATGAAAGATAAACAAGTTAAAGAAGTAATGATTCCACTATCCGATTATGCAACTGTTTCAGAAGAGGAAACCCTTGTAAATGCTATTAAAGAGCTTCAACAGTCCAGGAATAATACACAATTAAATCATAAACACCGAGCTGTGCTGGTTTACGGTAAAGATAACCAGATTACGGGGAAACTGAGTATCCGATGCATCTTAAAAGCACTTGAGCCCAAGTACCGGCAGTTTGAACACCCTGAAAGTATTGGAAATATTGGATTGTCACGATTTGGCTTCAATAACGATTTTCTCAAATCTCTTCTTGACAACTTCAACCTATGGGATGAAACCTTGGAAGAACTGGTCAAAAAGGCATCTAAGCTGAAAGTTAAAAATGTCATGTATACCCCCTCCAGCGGGGAATATGTTGATGAAAACGCACCGATTTCAGAGGCAGTTCATCAGTTTATACTGGGTTGCCACCAGTCACTTCTTGTCCTCAAAGAAGATAAGGTTGTCGGTATTATACGACTGCCTGATATTTTTGATCTGGTCTGCGAAATCCTGGTATAAAATTCAGTAATCCATCAAAAAAAGCTGTCTGTATGGGTAGTCATACAGACAGCTTTAATATTTTTGCAGACAGCCTTAATAAACAAATAATTGCCTGACAAACCAAATAGCGACTTGCATTATTTGTTGCAGGCAAACATTAGTGAAATACCAAGCCTGACATGGCAGTTAATATGGAAATATCTTTAGATCTAACCACAATATTTTACATATATCTATTTGGATATTTCAGTTTTAAGCTTAATATTGTACTTATCAATTTTGGAATGAAGAGTAGGTCGTGACATACTTAATAATTTTGCAGCCTGGGAACGGTTTCCGTTGGTTATTTTCAAAGCCTCGGCAACAACGATACTTGAAAGTGTATCAATAAAATCATCAAAACTGTATGTTTCAGACGGATTGGATAATACCTGCCGTACCCACTCTTGAATAATATTTAATTCGATTTCTTCAGTAAATTTAATTTTTTCTTTTTTATTTATAACCTGTTCAAGATCTGCCTTAGAAATCGGAGCTCCCCTGTTGAAAATCATTACTTTTTGAATCAGGTTTGACAATTCCCTTATGTTTCCTGGCCAGTCATAATGGTTCAGGCGAGTTAACGCTTCTTTTTGAATGCTTGGATTATCAATCTTTAATTCAGTGGAAAATTTAGCCATATAATATGAAATCAAATTATTTATATCTTCTCGTCTTTCTCTCAATGGCGGCAGTTCAATGGTCACAACTTTTAATCGAAAATATAAATCTTCCCGGAATTTTTCTTCTTTTATTGCCTGTTCCAGGTTTTTATTTGTTGCAGCAATAATGCGCACATCAACCGGAATGGTTTCTTCACCCCCCAGCCTTTCAATACTTTTTTCCTGCAGCAGCCTTAAAATCTTGGCTTGTATATTTAACGGCATATCCCCGATTTCATCCAGAAACACAGTACCGCTGTTAGCCTGTTCTATTTTTCCGATATGCCGCTGTGAAGCTCCGGTAAAAGCCCCTTTTTCATAGCCAAACAATTCACTTTCAAGAAGATTTTCAGGTATGGCAACACAATTGATAATTAAAAAAGCCTTGTCCGACCGAATCCCATGCTGATACACAGCCCTTGCCACCAATTCTTTTCCAGTCCCTGATTCTCCCAGTATTAAAACGGTTGCATCGGTTTGAGATACCCGGCCGATTGATTTGTATACATTTTGCATAAGTTTGCTTTGGCCTATAATGGCATCTCCTGACTGTTTTTCAGGAACAGCATCCACTTCAACCGGAGATCTCATAAAATATCCAGCTTCTATTGCAAGTTCGATCAGGTTGAGCATCTCCGGCACATCGAACGGTTTGAGAACATAATCATAAGCGCCCATCTTGGTGGCTTCTATGGCAATCTGGGTTGTGCCATAGGCAGTCACAATTATGACCGGCAGTTTTGAATCAATTTTTTTTATCTGTTTGAATGTTTCCATCCCATTTATCCCGGGCAACCGCATATCCAGGATAACCAGATCCAAAGCATTCTGTTTAACAATTTCAATGCCGGCCTCACCTGAAGCTGCACTGATCACCGCATACTTTTCCTCTTTTAAAAGCTTACAAAAACTTTTTCGCAATTGATCATCATCATCAATAACCAGAATTGTATCCATATTATGCATCCTTTATGGGAAGTGTAATAATAAAAGATGAACCCTGGCCCTGTTCACTGGATACATCCAGCCACCCCCCGTGTTCATTTATGATATTAAACGCTATGCTCAGACCAAGACCGGTTCCGTCATCTTTTGTGGTGAAAAAAGGATTAAATACCTGCTTCTTGATTTCCTGAGAGATTCCCGCACCATCATCAATAATTCTGATAACCACAACTTTTTTTAGAGGCTCCACATAATTTTCTTCTTCCTGGATGATAATCAAACCGGTTTTATTCATGGCTTCACAGGCATTGATCATGATATTCACAATCACTTCCTTGAGCTGTTCAGGATCTATAAATGTTTCGGCAAGGGGACGATGCCGGATTAACCGGGTACTCACATTATAAGATTTTAACCGCTGTCCCAGCAGACGAAGGGCACTGTCCACAACAATTGAAGGACTCATTTTTTTCATCCTCAATTTGGGCGGACGGGAAAATTCCAAAAAATTTTCAACAATTTTATTGATCTGTTTAATTTCTCCTGTGATCACATTGAAATCTTCTTGTTGATAATTTGTAAAATCACACGACCGGTTTAATGAAAAAAGCCTCATTTTTACAGACGTCAATGGATTTCGGATACTATGAGCTGTTCCGGCAGCCAGTTTACCCAGTAACGCCATTTTTTCCGACTGCATAAGGGTTTCCTGGCTCCGCTTTAATTGTTGATGGGCCTGTTCTGAATTTTCAATCAGACCGTGGACACTTTGTTTTAATGCAGCCACTTCATTTCCAGAAGAATTTGATTCTCCCAGCAAATCAGCTTCTGCCGCCAGTTTTCGAATAGGTTCCAAGATATGGCGGGCAAAAATATAATTTATCATAAGGCTCAGGACAACAACCGTAATAATGGCAAGAAGGGCAATATATCTGAGTTGATTGGATTCCATACGGCTTGTGTTGATGGCATCTGAAATTTTGTCTTTATGAAAAGTTTTAAATGCTTCACATAACTCCAGAATTTTAAAAAAATGTTGCCGCACATTCTTGTGGAGACTACTTCCCTTGTCATAATTACCGGATTTATAAAATTCAATGACTTTCTTTTTTATATTAACATAATAATCGTATTCAGATTCAATCTGAGCCACGGAATCTTTTTCCCATTGTTCTTCAACCAAAGACTTGACGGTTACCAGGTGTTCATTGAAAAGCTGCTTATATTTATTAAGCTGATCAATCCATGCCGGGTCACCGTCAAGCAGGTAATACGACACAAATCCTTTCTGATTTACAAGGGATGTGCCAAGGGCTTCAGCAGATTGATAAATCACAATATTTTTATCAATAATATCACTGAAAATTTTTTCTATCTTATAAGTATACCAGACCATGAGTACCGCACCAACCATTGTAATACACAAAAGGATGGCATTGACCAGGTAGACCCTGTTTTTAAGACTCAACTGGACTGTAATTTTTTTCATAATTCCGGATGCAGACCTTTTAACCTCTTGAATTTAGAAAATTTTAATTCATACCCGCTTTATACAAATACATATAAACGCCTATACATCTCCGCTTCGCCGGAGAAGAAGCCTGACTTCAGCCTGCCGGATTCGCTCTTCGTGTTCATCTTTTCGTTTTCTGGCATTTTCCAGTTTGATTTTTATATCTTCAAAATCAGCCGGTTTCATCAAATAATCAAATGCACCCAGTTTCATACCATCCACTGCGGTTTCCGTTGACCCGTGACCTGTCAGCATAATGACTTCAACAATGGGATAAAGCTTTTTAATCTGTTTTAAAGTTTCAATTCCGTCCATGCCCGGCATCCTGATATCCAGGAAAACCACATCAATGCCTCCTTTTTCCAAAGCCTTCAACGCCTCATTGCCACTGTAGGCTGTGGAGACTTTCTCACCCTGCTGCTCCAGGCGCAGGGAAAACATTTCAACAAAATCTTTTTCGTCATCAACTATCAGGACTTTTGCTGGTATTTTTATCATTTTTCTTCACTCCTTGAATAATTAATTATCTCAATAGTCATATTGTATCTTACTATAATTATATATTATTTCACTATATTTACATACCATTATACTGTATTTGCGCACATTGTTTTCATTCAAGCCTTTTTGGCAGATTAATCATAAAACTGCTTCCCTTACCCAAAGTGCTTTCAACCGTCACCTCACCACTCAGACTGGAAATGATTTTATGAACCACAAAAAGCCCTAGACCGGTTCCTTCATCAAAAGGTTTAGTTGTAAAAAACGGATCAAATATCTTTCCTAAATTCTTTTTAGGTATGCCGATTCCATTATCTTTAATTTCAAGATTGATATCAACATCGGTTTCCCACAAAGACAATGTAATAATACCATTATTCTTCACCGCATGAACCGCATTGCTCAAAAGATTTATGAGAATCTGACGGATCTGATAAGGATCACTCCATAGAACCTTTTTTTTCTTATCTGTTTTCCATTTAATCTGTATGTTTTTTTCTTCCACTTCCCTTTCAAGCAATCCTAATGTTTCACCCAGCAAGGCTTTCAGGTCAACTTCTGAAATCTGAGATTTCTGTTTTTTAACATGGCCCAGAAGCTGATGGGTAATTTTACGGGCCCGTTTAATACTTTTTTCTATTTTTTCTATCCCCAGCAGCAATGCTTCTTTCTGGGGTATCCTTGACATTTCCGGTTGAATGATCACCTGCTTCATAAAACCTGCAGATTCATTGATGATGGCCAGAGGATTGTTTATTTCATGGGCAATGCCGGTGGACATGGTGCCCAGAGAGACTAGCCGTTCCGTATCAATCATTTTTTTTTCCAGCTTTGCACGGTATTCCAGCTCTTTTTGTTTTTCTTCCTCCAGCCGAATCATTTCAAAGGCCTGTTTGATTTTATTTACCAGGTGATCAAGTTCCACAGGTTTGGTTAAATAATCAAAAGCACCTGCTTTTATTCCTTCAATTCCATCTGAAACTGTAATATTTCCTGTTAAAAGAATAACCTGAATCTTTTTATACGCCTGTTTAATAGCTTTTAATGTATCAATCCCGCTTATACCGGGCATTTTAACATCCAGAACAACCACACCTACAGGCTTACGGCCAAGAATATCCAGGCACTCTTCTCCACTTGAAGCCTGAATAGGGACAAACCCTCTTTTCCCAAGCCTCTTGGCGATTGTCGTTCGGAAACCATCTTCATCATCCACCAGAAGAAGACCGGGCCTATCATTATTGCCGTTATTCATACTTTATTCTTTACACCTTTATCTTACAAAAATTATCCTAAATTAACCCCAGGATTCTCCACCACACGGCTGCAACCACAACTAAAACCGTCAATAAAACAGGTGTGGCAACCAACCCTACTTTAGTCAGATCGGATGATTTAAAATACCGGTAACTGTATGCAATGGCATTGGGGGGACATCCGATAACAAGTAGCATGGCAAAAGAAGTGGCTGTTCCCAGACAAAGGGACAGGATCGTCGGGTCCACACCTTCAAGCTGTGCCATGGGAATGACAATGGGAAGAATCAGCGCGGCCGCAGCAACATTAGCCATTGCGTTTGTTACCAAAGCCCCGAAAACACCTACGCCAACAAAAAGAACCAGCCAGCCTTTTCCCTGAATCAAAGGAAAAAACAAATGGGCAAAGTAATCTGCAGCCCCGGAATACCCCATGGCCAGGCCCAGTGAAATTCCGCCGCCGAAAATAAACAATGCCGTTCCCCATTCCAGGTTGTCATTGATATCCCGCCATTTTAATGCTTTGAACAATACCAGGCAAGCCACGCCCAGCATACCGGTTACGGAATAATCCATTCCGTGAAGACCCTTGGTCAACCAGAGTAAAAACGAACAGGCTATAATGGCAACTGTTTTTTTCTCAAGTGACGTCATTGGACCCAAATCTTCATCAAAATCAGGCAGCTTGAATTTTGGGTCAGGCCTGAAAACCACATACACAATGCATACGGCAATCGGCACTGTAATAAACGCTGCAGGCATGCAATATAGCATCCAGTCAAAAAAAGTGATCTCAATACCTGTAAATTCTTTTAAAAAAGCTGCGGAAACCATACATCGCCCTCCGCCCACAAGAGTTCCCATACCGCCGCAAGAGCAGGCAAATGGCAATGACAGCATCATAAACTTGGCTGTATTGGTATGGGGTTCTATACCAACAGCGCGCATCAGCGGCAGCATGGTCACGATTCCAATGGCACAGGCTGCGGCATCATGCATGAACGATGAAGCAAGTCCAAGTCCTATGGCAATAATAAAGGTAAACCGGGTAATACTGTTTCCTGCTTTTTTGATGATAAAATATCCCAGACGTTTGGTTAAACCGGCTTTATCAAGTGCAATTGCAAAAATCAGGCAGCACATGATAAAAATAACTACCGGATGCATATAAGGAGCCCACGCAGTTTTTACATCTGTAATCTGCATGATGACCAGAAAAACCCCTATACAAACCGCAGTTATTTCAAGTGGAATCGGCTCAATTACAAACAATATGACCAGAACGGCAAGGATCGATAAAAATCTTTTAGCCTTTGGTGAAAGCCCGTTAACATAATCAACAGTAACGGTATCCAGATTCAAAGTCTTTGCTTTTTGTTCTAAAAATTTAGCTCTTCCCTCAAGAGAACCTGGTGAGTTTGCCTTTAAAACATATGATTCTGTTGGAATTTTTCCTTCAGGCATAACAGTAAAATGTTGTGTCACATTCTGTAAAAGGATTCGGCCGGTATCACCTGAAATTTTAAACTGTGTTCCTTCCGGCCTTGGAAGAAGAAAAACAATAACACCTATCAACACCGCAACACAGAGTTTAAATCCATTAGTCTTATAAAACATATCTTCTCCTTAACAACTCAACTCATATTTATATTTTTTCATTAATCAGAATGGGACTCATCTGACAATTTTTGTTGATGCCTGTGGGCTTCATGGATTTTATCCATTAACTCCGAAAGCTCGCATGGTTTGCTCAGGTAATCAAATGCACCAAATAAAACTCCTTCTTTGGCAGCTGTTTGTGAACCGTGTCCAGTCAATATGATCACAGGAAGGTCAGGAACCATTCTTTTGATAACCTTTAAAACTTCGATTCCATCCATGTCTTCCATTTTCAAGTCAAGCACCACCACATGAAAATCTTTTTTCCGAAGTATCTGTATGGCCTGGGTACCACTAAATGCCTTTGTTGCAATAATAGATCGTCTGGACAACCTGTTGGACAAAACATTCAAATACCCTTTTTCATCGTCAACCAGCAAAACGCTTATGCTGTTCTTGTTGTTCCCGCTCATGATCTGCCTCTTTTTCTTATACTCTCCGCTCGGTAATTTCTCTTATGCGGGCTTCGGTAATTTTTTCTTCATGTATTCTTTTCTTTGATGCGGCATCATTTGCTTTGCTCACCAGCACATCGATATCACAAGGTTTCATCAGGTAATCAAATGCACCCAGCTTCATCCCGTCAATTGCTGTTTCTATAGTGGCATGACCTGTCAGCATTATGACTTCCACAAGAGGAAATCTTTTTTTAATTTCAATTAATGTCTGGATACCATCCATTCCAGGCATTTTCACATCAAGAACGACCACTTCAACAGCTCTGTTTTTCTCAAGCTCATCCAAAGCCTCCTTTCCACTGTAAACTGCAGAAACACTCACGTCTCTTTTTTCAAGACGTTTGGTAATGGTATCGAGAAAAGGTTTTTCATCATCTACAAGCAATAATTTAATTTTTTTCATTTTTAGTCTCCTTATATATTTATCTGATTATCCTTGGTCTGATTATCCTTGGTCTGATTATCAGTATCATTCTTTTTTTCTTCCATTAAATCTTCCTGAAAAGGTATCCATATGCGAAATTTTGTCCCGATGCCGACCTGGCTGTAGACATCAATTTCTCCTCCCATTTTCTGTATAATGCCGTAACAAATTGAAAGTCCAAGCCCGGTCCCTTTTCCAACTGCTTTTGTGGTGAAAAACGGATCAAATATCCTGTCAAGATAATCCCTTGGGATACCGGGCCCGTCATCTTCAATTGAAACCACCAATTGGTTCTTTTCAATCCGGCTTACGTTTGTTTCAATCGTAATTGTTCCACCGCTTTTTTCCATTGCATCAATGGCGTTATTGATTAAATTAAGAATAACCTGCTGCAGTTCAGAAGGAGATATCCTGATATAAGGAATCCCCTGGTTCAGTTTTGTTTTAATCATGACATTATTATATCTTGCCATTTGAGCAGTCAGAGAAACAATTTCTTTGATGGCATCATTAATTTGGACATCATTGATTGTGGAATCCGTTTTCCTGGCAAAACTGAGCAGCTTATGAGTAATCTCCTTGCATCGTTTTCCCTGGGTGTTGATCTGGCGCAGGGCCCGCTTGAATTCATCAAAATTTTCAGATCCGTTTAAATCCTCTTCTTCAAGAAGATCCTCTATCCATCCGGCCTCTTCAACCATAATGGCAACCGGATTATTGATTTCATGGGCAATGCCTGCGGCAAGTTCACCTATAGTTGCCAGTTTTCCGCTTTCAATCACCTGTTTGTTCATGACCTCGCTCTTTTTGTCCGCACTTGAAATCAGCTCGACAATATTGCGGGGAAGCATAAAGGCGACTGAAAGAATAGCAATGCATCCAAAAACAAATATGATCAAAGTGAGAAGCTGTGTTTTCCATAAATCATGAAAAGCATCACTGATATCCTGACGAAACACCATTATCCAGTCAATGTTTTTAAGCATTGACGTTACACACAAGAATTGATTTCCAGAGGCATCATGTTTTTTTTCAAAAACCGTTTCATTCTTGTTATGCCCCCTGCGGTCAACCATTGATGCAATGATTGACGGGTTGAATCCCATGTCGGTTTTGGTTTGCAATTGCCCTTTACTGTTAACAATAAAGGCTATTCCGGTTTCACCGATATGAATGTTTTCCACCAGAGAATTAAAGGCTCCGAAATTGATGGTTGACCGTAAAATATAGTCGGAATCATTTGATTTAACCTTGATGGCAATAATAAAATGGGGATGTCCCCTTAACCCGGCAAACACATCACTGATATAAAACGGTTTGTCTACTGCGTTCAAAAACCATTCAGCCTTTGAATAATCTGCATTTTCAAGTTTAAAAGGCCCTTCATAAGCAAACTGAATACCATTTTCATTGACCAGTCCCAAATCAGTAAAGACATCTCCATATTCATTTTTTAATAATGTCAGATTAGTTTGAAGAAATTGCGTTGGGATCTGGGGCTTACTGTCAAAATACCGGGCTATAAACTGAATATTCCCTAATTTTTCCAGTAAAAAAGTATCAATATTCTGGGTGTGCCGTTGAACCAGTTCTGAAATGTGAGCCTGGATTTTTTCAGTATATGTCAGGTTAAATCGATAAAAAAGAATGCCGGTTGTTAATATCATGGGAAAAAATGAAACAATTAATATCAAAACTGTCATTTTTCTTGTCAATATCTGATAAAAAGCTTTTCGTTCTGGTAAAGATTGTTCCATTATGTTTTTCCCTTTTACACTTTTTATTTTTATTTCCTCTCATTTGCTTATTATTTTATATCAAAATACATGCCAAACATTACGAAAACCGTAACATAACATAACACATTAAAAAAACAGTACTATTCAATCTGTAAAAACATCTGACACCACGCCCAGACATGTCAGTTTTTTTTACAGGCAGTAAAACAAATTGACTAACAGTCAATAAATTGACCAGTATTTTGTAAAATAATCTTTGTTAGTTTAACTTTTAAGACTTTGCCGAATTTAAGTTAATTGATTTTTTCGATGGAATACAGATAATTTTTATATGTTGTCAGGTAAAATGATAAGGGGCGTGAAAAATTCCTGCCCAGAATACCATCAACAAATAGCCTGCTGATATACTGCTCGTGTTCCAGTATTTTCTGGGACTGCAAAAAAATAATTTTTTCTTCCGGAGTCAGCCGTGAAACCATATCAATCATAACGGTTCGTGCCCTTGGCAGATACATCCAGAAATAAAACAAATCAAGAGAATTAATAATAATCATTCGAGCAAGATCCTTTACCTCGGAATTTCTGCTGTTAAATAATTCTTCTGATTTCTCAAGAATCTTGAGTTCTTCAACTTCAGGAAAAAGAAATTCCAATTTTGAATAGGTATCAAACAGGTCTGAAAATTTCTTTTTTATATCCCTTTTGCGAAGGCCCATATTATGAAACCGATCTGCCGTCCCTTCTATAATTCCCGCAACGGTATCTGACGCTGCTTTTGAAATGATGGTAGCCCATTTTTGAAGAACAGCCTCAACAGCAGCAACACCAAAAAAACTTAACATCCCGCCAACCATGCTGCTGAACACGACTGCAACAGGAATGGAAAGAATACTCCTGAAAAAATTACCGGTTATAACACCTTTGGGAAATCCGCGAAAAGCATTATGAGTGGAAAGATAAATCCCGTTGGCAAGCGCCATACAGGAATACAATACCATAGGACTGGAAGTTATATTTATGCCAAAAGTCTTATCAAGGAGAACGGTTTTAATCACATAATCCAAAAGCGGAACTGAAAAACCTGTATACAGCAGGGAGTCTGTCAGTCGCTCCCAGCTGATATAATCATTCCATTTGAGCAGGGAGGATCTTCGAAGGCCGCCTCCCCCGAGAACAGATTGTAAAACATTTCGAATACCGGTAATACCAAACCAGATGAATGCGCCGAAATAGGCCAGAAACCACCAATCTTTGGTAAGCGCAAAACAGATAAATGCAGGAATAAAACCAATAATCACTTTAAAGCCGTTTTTAAGTCGTGTATTAAGATTGTTCCAGGATTTTTCCGTAATATTTTTTTCACTGTCCGGCAAATCAAGTCGAAGACCGTTTCTGATGTCCTTTTGTATTCCGCCAAGAGTAACAATATTACCTTTTTGTTTCATATCCATGGAAAAGGCTTCAAAGACCCACTCTTTTTTTTGCACCTGCATAATTTGATCAAGACCGGGCAAGCGTTTTAAAATATTCATCACCCATTTTAAAACAGGATGCATACTGTTTATCGGAAAAGAGGTCACCCTCTGGTTTACTTTGATGTTTGCCGGAAGAATCAATCTGTCCCTGGTATATTTTTGGATCTCTTTTTTTGCTCTGAAAGTCAGTGTGTTTACAATACCAAATCCCATTCCATAAGTTTGATTGGATCTTCCGTTTGAATCACTGCCCAACCTGGATTTGAGCGGCCTTACTGAATACATGTTTTTGAGTGCATCAATATCATGGAGAACATCCACAAGTTTTTTCAACCGGTCTGTCTTATCAACATAATCAGACTGTTCCACACTCGTGATAATTTGCCGGACCACCCGTTTGAGCTTTAACAGGCTTCCGTCATTAATGGCTTCTTGAAGCGCATTAACTGAAAAGATATGATCTGTCTTGCCGAGAATAAAATCTTTTAAATTTACGATTTCAAGCCGGGTAACCAGACCATTGCTTTCATAAAGAATCTCAAGAACGTCTTCGGGTTTCAGGTCGCCCAGATTAAGGGTAATTCTAAAACCATGATGAAGCTTTTCAATATTAACAAGAAGTTCTTTGAAATTTATTTTAAGCCTGTCAGGCAAATCAATATCATTGCAGATATCAAACAGCATGGGCATACCATGATGTTGGGACAGGCGCAAATAGTTGGAAATAATGTCCTGGGCACTAAAACAGTCCATTTTTTCCACCATTTGTTTTATCTTTTGCTGTTCCTCGGCATCAGCCATACTAAACATCTGATTTAAATCTTTGATTCGCTCTTTCATGGCAAAAATTGCCAGAGAATGAATATACTCTCCAAGATGAAGAACCGAGGGCTGTCCGGGAAATGCAAACCGCAAAAACTCCTCTGGCACAGGCCGTTTCATATCAATATCAAAATCCCGGCACAAGGTGTCAAACTTCTGCTCATTGAAATCAGACAAAAGGCGTAACACACATTTTTCCTGAAATTTTAAAACCGCCTTTCCCTGTTCCATAAATTCAACCACATGGGGTTCGGCAAGAAAACACAGGAAAGTATCAACATCAGGAAGCCCCCTGGATACCCAGATCAATGAGATAGTGCTATTCCGGTAAGCTGCCCAGAATTCAATACCGATTCTAAGATCAATTTCCATAATCCTTGCAGCTTCGATGAGTTCTGCGGCAAATCTGGGTTCAATATAATGGTAATAAATCACTCTTAACCGGCGAATCCCCTTTATCCAGGCATCCATGATAAGATGGGTAGGAGATTTGCGGCCCGATGTATTGGCATCATGCACATGGTCGTCAAAGGTGATCTGGTTCCATTCTTCAGGCATTTCCAGAAGATGGTAATGTTTGAGCAGTCTTCTGACAATCCTGGGTTTTCCAAAGGCTGCCATGCGAAAATCATGCGCCAGGCGCAGTTGAAGAGGATAATCTCCTTTTGCCCTGACAAGCTCCTTCATTATTTGAAGCAGAACCCTGGCAGTATTTTTTGCCATGGGGCCGTCAGCCGTGCTGAAAATATCATCATTCAGGCCTTTAAGAGCTTGCAGACGATTTTCTATCTGTCCTCTCTCCATTGACTCGAGAAGGTTTACAATAGAATATGCAGTCCTAAGTCCTTTGGATTCAGCCAGTTCCTTTATCCCCAGAGGGTGAAAAAAAGGATAATATAATTTACGGGTATACCCAAGGGTGTTATCTGCATCATAGACTGAATTAACAATACGGATAAGTTCATGGTCTCGTTTGTCAAAAAAGAACTGCTTTATTTTTATACCCCCTGAAAAACTATATTTAAAACCGTCTAATCAAAATGCATATTTTCAAAATCAATAGTTATTTCATATTCTCCTGAATTGGAAGCCCGTTTTAAAGAAAATCCCAATTTTCTGCCCAGCATCAGCATTTGTGTATTTTCAGCCAGGACAAATCCAACCACATGCTTTACTCCCCTGCTCTGAGCTGCCTTAAGGCATTGTTTGAGAAGAGATGAACCAATCCCCTTACCATGCCAGCCATCACTTATGGCCGTTGCAAACTCACCCCGGGTCTTGTCGGATTCTAGAATAATTCTGCATACACCGACCATTTTTTTATCCTTGCCTTCTCCCATCAGTGCGACAAGAGCAATTTCCCTGTCATAATCAATCTGGGTTAATTTGATAAGCATGGTTTTGGACAATTGTTTTACAGGTGAAAAAAATCTCATATAAATACTTTTGGGTGACAGTGAATAAAAATGCTCTATCAGCAAATCCACATCACTGGGTCGAAGAGGCCTTATAAAAAATTCATGACCATTGACTGTATAATCTTTTCTTTCATACTGCCATGGATAGGAACTGATGATCAAATGCCCGGGGGACGTAACAGATGGTTTGCAAACAATAACCCTGGCATCCACAGCCGTTATCTCACCATTTTCAACCATTAACGGATTGATATCCAGTGCATTGATTTGCGGGAAATCCGTAACCAGCCTTCCCGTCCTTATCAACAATTCCTCCAGCAATGAAATGCTGACCGGTCTGAAATTTCTAAATCCCTTTATAACCTTTGATATTTTGGTTTCTTCGATCATCTGTCGGGCAAGAAGCCTGTTCAATGGAGGCAGACCAATTGCAGTATCCCTGAAAACTTCGGTCATGACACCTCCCATCCCAAAAACAATCACCGGTCCGAAATTGGGATCTGTTTTAGCACCGATGATCAACTCATAATCTGCCGGATTCTGCATGGCTTGAACGGTTACACCTTCAATAACAGCCTTGGGCGCAAATTCCTTTGCTTTTTCAATTATTTGAGCAAACGCTTTTTTAACCTCGCCGGCTGTTTTAAGATTCAGGATTACTCCATCGCAATCTGATTTATGAAGAATTTGCCTTGAACAGATTTTCAAAACAACCGGATATCCGATCTGCTCGGATAGTCTTACAGCCGTGGCTTCCGATTCAGCCAGCTGGGTTGTATTTACTGGAATTCCATAAGATTGAAGAAGGTTTTTGGCCTGTATCTCCGTCAAACTGTCAACTTTGTTGGAAATAGCCTTTTTGATTATATTTTCAGCCTTTGACCGGTTGATAATCAATTTTTTATCTGTTCGAACGGGAATTTCCAATAATGTTTCAATATTACGGCCATATTGATAGAAATTTTTAAAAGCCCGGACCGCCCGCTCTGCCGAATCATAGGTCACAATACCGGCTTGATTTAACACCTGCCGGGCCTGTTGAACATTATCCCCTCCTATCCATGCCGTAAAAATCGGACAAGACAAGGTTTTTAAAAAATTTGTCAAATCGTTTGCCAGCTTAAACGTATCCATTGTCCCGGCCGGAGAACACAGCAACAGCAAGGCATCAGTTTCTTCTGATTTGGCACATATTTTTGCCACCTCAATATAAATCTCGGCTGCTGTATCCCCGAGGATATCTATGGGATTTGCCCGGCTCCAGTTTTCCGGAAGAATTTTATCCAGCTTTTCAATGGTTTCGGAACTGAGCTGCACCGGTTCCATTCCATGGGAGGCCAGGGCGTCTGCGGCCATAACGCCCGGCCCGCCTGCATTGGTAATAATTGTAAGGCCGGATACTGAAGGACGGCCCAGTTTTGATAAAAATTCAGAACAGTCCAATAATTCTTCAAATTCATTTACCCGTATAATTCCGGCCCGGCGAAATGCTGCGTCATAAATCGCATCTTCACCTGCCAGGGCACCTGTATGGGATGCCGCCGCCCTGGCCCCGGCTTCTGATCTGCCTGATTTCAAGGCGATAATGGGTTTTATCCTGGAAACTGCCCGGGCCGCACTCATGAAATTTCGAATATTGGTGATATTCTCCATGTACATGACAATACTTTCCACAGAACTCAAAGATCCCAGATAATCAATCATATCTGCAAAATCCACATCCACCATTGAGCCAAGACTGATAAAATGACTGAACCCTATCTTTTCGCGATGTGCAAGATCCAAAACAGAGGTACACACTGCGCCACTCTGGGAAAGAAAGGCAATTTTACCTGACAAAGGGGACAGATGTGCAAAACTTGCATTAAGAGCCTTTGAAGTGTTCACCACTCCCAAACAATTGGGTCCGACAATACGCAGATTATATTTTTTGGCCTTTTCCAGAATTTTTGCTTCAATCGCCTGTCCTTGTTTTCCGATCTCTTTTCCGCCGGACGATACTATAACAGCACCTGCCAAACCCGCTTTCCCACAAGATTCAACAATAGGAGGAACAAACTGTATGGGCGTTGCAATGACAGCCATGTCCATATCCGATTCGATCTCTTCAATATTTTTAAACGAAGGCAAACCCATGACACTTGTATGGTTTGGATTAACAGGAAAAATATCTCCCCTGAACCCATTTTTTAAAAGATTGCTCATAATTGAAAATCCAACCGAACTCTTTTTTTCACTGGCTCCAACCACTGCCACTGATTTCGGGTTAAACAGTCTGTGCAAATTAAGTGTACTCATCCTTCATCCTCCCACATTTATGAAAGCCACCCCATCGGACATAGTCTGTTAAAACAGTTCAAACACTCTGTCATTTCTCTTTTATTTGCTCCTGATGAATTTCATTTCATCCCTTACACTGACGACCGGAACCGAAGAATGCCGAAATACCTTTTCAGCAACACTGCCAAAAAGAACTCTTGACAGGTTTCCCCTGCCCTTGTTGGCCATCACTATCAAATCGACTTTCTCTGTTTTTGCAGCGTTCAGGATACATTCAAACGGAACCCCCTCATCAACTTTTATGGTCATCTTTGATTTTTCATCGGAAAAATTTTCATCTATCAAATTTTTTATTCTTTCATGCCTATCTTTTCTTAATTCCCTGATATAGTCTTGTGCATTGATTTCATTTGAAAAATAACCGGGGAAATAACCACTGACCATTTCAACACCGTTGATATCCCTTTGATTGATAACATTTAAAATAATGATTTGAGCCTTTGATCCTTTTGCAAACTCTACAGAATACTTCAATGTCATCAAAGAATATTCAGAAAGATCAACACATGCTAATATTTTGTTTATTTTACTCATTGCAATTCTCCTTTATCTTTTAATAATTTTTCTTAATCCCCTTGACAAATCAGCCACATAAAGCAGTTCCCCTATTCCATGAAACTTTTCAACCAAGCTGTCAAAATTGTCGGAATCAATGTCAAATGTATGAAAAAACACCTTTCTAAAACCGTCTTCCATATCATCATAAGAGGTCATGATACTGCACAACCTGCCACCACTGTTCCGAATCATATCCGTTAAATTTTTTATAATGCCGGGTTTGTCCGGCAAATTAAATGCAAACACCTGCCCTTTGTTTGAAACACCTGTAAAAGACACAAAACATCTAAAAACATCGCTTTTTGTAAGGATACCCTCCAGCAAACCTGCCTTATCAACCACCGGCATTCCTGATATCCCTTTGCTCAGCATGATTCCGGCAGCTTCGTCAACCGTATGATCAGAATGAATAGTAACAGCAGGCTTGGACATGACCGACTCAACACTAATGGAATCCAATAAAGATACAATCTCAAATTTATCCAGGGTCGTGGCATCAGAAGGTGTGGCTTTTTTTATATCACCATCAGTGACAATACCGGAAAGCTCTCCATTTTTCAAAACAGGAAGAATGGAAATCACCCTTGTCCGAAACAATTTGGCAGCATCATTCAAAGACTCGTTATATTCTATGGTAATGACGGATCTGCTCATCCATTCTTGTATAACCACATTACACCTCCTTTATCTCCTAATTATTTTCCGAAATCCCCTTGACAGATCAGCTACATAAAGCAGTTCCCCTGCCCTGTTAAATTGTTCAACCAGCTTGTCAAAATTGTCGGGATCAATGTCAAAGGTATGAAAAAATACTTTTCGAAGTCCTTCTTCTATATCATCGTAAGAGGTCATGATGCTGCACAGCCTTCCGCCACTGTTCATTATCATATCTGTTAAATTTTTTATAATGCCGGGTTTGTCCGGCAAATTAAATGCAAACACCTGTCCATTGTTTGAAACTCCGGTAAAAGACACAAAGCATCGAAAAATATCGCTTTTCGTAAGAACACCCTCCAGCGAACCTTCAGAATCAACAACCGGCACTCCTGATATTCCTTTGCTCAACATTATTCCAGCTGCCTCATCAACCGTATGATCAGAATGAATTGTGACAACAGGGCTGGTCATGACAGACTCAATTCTAACGGAATCCATTAATGAAAAAATTTCAAACTTATCCAGAGCCGGTGATTCAGAAGGGGTGGCTTCTTTAATATCACCGTCAGTTACGATACCAATCAACTCTCCGTTTTTTAAAACAGGAAGCATGGAAATCACCTTTGTCTGAAATAATTTGGCCGCATTTTTCAAAGATTCGTTATAGTTTATAGTAATTACGGATCTGCTCATCCATTCTTTTATCAACATCATTCATCTCCTGTAATTTACGCATCATTCTTAACAGACCCTTGCCTGTTATATTCTTTTAGTAGCAATTGACGTGCCAGTTTTATAAAAAAAACAAAATCCACTGTTATAAGGCTTCTATGGTTCACAAAGCACAAAAAAGACAGCCGGTTTTTCAAAAAATACAGACAACAATCATGCAGGTTGTAAAAAAAGCTGACACAGGCAAAAAAGAAGTAATTTGATATGATTTTAAAAAAAATAGGCCGGGAAAAACAAACAAAGCCAAATCAGTAGAAAAATCAGTAGGGTCAAGCTTGCATTATTGCATTTTTTTACCAGAAAATAATATTTTTGATAAACATCACAATAAAACAAACCTGACCCTGTTTACTATAGTTTAAATCCTAAAATTTAATTATTTTAAAAGAAAACAACTCATGTCCTATGAATTTAAAATTTTTTCCATTTCAAAAAACAAATCCTGTTCTCTTATCACACCAACTGTTTTGCCTGACAATGTCACAAGAAGGCGTCTTTCATTTTTATAAATCATGAGATATGCAGCCTCCATCAGGTTGGAATTGCTCTCAATGGAAACAGGAGAAGGAGACATGACATCACTTATGCATTTGTCTTTTATCGCAATGATCCCCTTACTGAACATTCCTTTCCAAAACATTGGAGAATATTCAATACTGTCTGCCAGGGATGGCTTGGGTGCGGTAAGATAGGCCGGCATGATCATTTCCAAAAGATCTCTGATGGTTAAAATTCCGTTTACCTCGTTATCATCCCCTTTCACAAGAATAGACCGGTGACCGGTTTCCATGAGCCGGTTTGTTGCCATTTTTGTAATAAAGGATTTTTTAAGTTCGTTTAGTGCCTCAAATATGGTTTTATTTTCATTTATAGTGGTATACTCTGTAATGGGAATCATAACAGATGTAACCTTTCTTTCTTCTTTGTCGGATAACTCACCGGGCAGTTGACAGGCTTCCTTTATCTTTTCCGCCAGCAAATCAATATCACAGGGTTTGCTCAGATAATCAAACGCCCCTTCAACCAGGGCTTCTCTTGCTGAAGGTATGCCCCCGTGGCCGGTCAGCATGATAACCGGCAGATCAGGATTGATTTTTTTTATTCTTGCAAGGGCCTCGTGGCCGTCAATTCCCGGCATTTTAATATCCAAAATAACCACATCAGGGGCTTCTGATATTTTTTCAAGAGCTTCCTCGCCACTTTCTGCAAGAATTGTTTCAAAACCTTTTTTCATCAATATTTTTTTGGTTGTCTCCCTGAATCTTTTTTCATCATCAACCATTAACACTTTTATTTTTTTTGTCATTTGTGTTGTCTCCTTATTGATCAGTGCTTTTTATACTATTTGTGCGATATTATCGGATTTTATCCTTAATTAACGAATGCCATGATTGCTGAATATATCAAAAAAAACTGAATGGTCATGGAAACCAGCAAAATAAACAATACCTGTTTCCATGTTAACATGCAGGTGTTTTTAAAACCCGTATATATAAGCCACCATTTCCAAGGCTCTGAAAACCATAAGAGAAAAGGAAGCCACGATATAAACAGGGTAACCCCGGATGAAAATACATACAGACTGAAAATGATAAAAAAAGAGGTGCGTTTACCCAGAATCATTGCCATTGAAATATACCCCAACACTGACGAGATAAGTATCATTCCTGACGCATTGGCAAAAAAAATGACAGCCATTATCCAGACAGGTTTAGAATATGCCCCGGTTAAAAGACTTGCAATGGTGAAAAAAACACAGGAAATCACCATAAATCCCAAAGTTTTTCTCAAGGTTGCCTTTTCCGGAAGCTCCTTAAAAAACTGTCCTGGTTCTATCAAAAGCTGAATCAGTGAATAAGAGTAAAACTGCCATGCTTTTAAACTTGATTCCAACATAATCGCACTCTCCTTTAGATATCTTTGTCTGAATCAATCATGTGCTTGTTCACAGGTCATACCAGTCTTGTAATCAAACCTAAAAAAAGCATGATAATTGTCATAAAGAAAAAAATTTTACGTTCAGTCTCTTTGCTGAAAAACAATTTTGTGTTTTTCACTATTATTTTCTTTGATTTTGTATTTTTCATGTCTTGTTTTATGTCTACTTGTTTATTCATAACAGCATCCGTTTAAAATTAAGTTAAAATCCGGGCATTGTGCCAAATCCCCTGAATGACCAGTAAACACCTGTCATAAAAAGCAATACAACATTGGCCAGGAAAAATATGGGAATGCCAACCCTGAGATAATCCTTGGGCTCAAGATATCCGCTGGCGTAAACAATTGCATTGGGAGGCGTGCCGATAATCAGGCAATAGGCAAATGATGAGGCAATTGCTGTGGCCATGGCCATGAACGGCAGATAAGTGGTTCCGGGATGAACCATTCCAGCCATGTTAAGGGCAATCGGACCTACTGAAGCTGCGGCAGGACCGTCTGCCATAAGGTTTGTAAGAATCGAGGTCAATCCGTTACTGACCATCATTAAGGGAAGACCGGCTTCCATACCAAATTGTGCTAAAAAGTCTATGACGGATTGAGCCAGCCAGTAAGCTGCACCGGTATTATCCAGGGTCCTTCCAAATATGATGGCGCCTGCATACAACCAGACAACCCCCCAATCCACTTTGTCCTGGTAATCTCGCCAGTTGACAACTCCGGTAAGAATATAGGCCACTGCACCTGCTACGGCAATAACACCAATGCCAAGGCGGATGGGATAAATCCCCATGTTAAAAAACACTTTTTCCGTAAACCATCCAAACACCATGATAACAAATATAATCAGGGCCCATATCTGCTTGGAATTCCATGATCCCATTTTATCGATTTCTGTTCTTAATTGATCCATTGCAGGTGCCAGAGAAACGATTTTAGGCCTGAAACGAAGATTTGTGACAAACCAGGTAACAGGAATCATAACAATTATAAACGGAAAACAATAAGTAACCCACTGAAAATAACCGATATCAACCCCAAACATATCCGTTAAATAAGTCATCATAATAACATTCCTGGCACCGCCGGAAGGCGCTCCAGGGCCACCTATATTGCAGGCCATGGCAATACTGATCATCAAAAGCTTTGCAAGTTCCTTGTCCTCGGGCACCTCGTTGGTCAGGCTGTTCTGGTATAACAGCATCCCAATTGGAAGAAACATGGCAGCCAGGGCATGATCCGATATAAATGCGGCCAGAGGTGCAATAATGACAAAGAAAATCAGGGTAATCCATTTGGTATTGGGAACGGCCAGTTTTTTGAACATCATCATACAGACCCGTTTATCCACACCTGTCTTAACAAATGCCGCAGCAAACATAAGACTGCCCATGATAAACCAGCAGGCATCACTCCAGTACAGCATGGCCACTTCCTGTCTTGAAACCACACCGGTGAACACAAGTATCAGACCGATACAAAAGGCAACTGCCGGAAGAGGAATACACTCGGTTAAAAAACAGGCCACAACAAACAAACCCATGGCAACAGCAACTTTTATATGCCAGGCCCCCTTATCGGCAGCTGCTTTATCCTTTCCTGTCAAATTTTCATATGTCAGCCCTTCTTTTCTGAGTTTCAGTGCATTTTCCATAGTTGCCATGAACTCTTTTTCAGGCACATTGTCTTTTATATAACTATGGGCCTTATCAAAATTTTTCTGGCTGGCATCCATCTTGTATTTGTTGCACCATTTGATATTTCGTTTCAGAAAGCGTTCTTTTTGCAAAGCTCCTAAACGCATGTTCTGTTCCATCATTTTGGCGGTAAGCAATTGCCATTGTTCTGCATCGGAACTGGTTTTATCAAACAGTTCTGTGGTAATAAAGTTCACAACGGCTTTGGGACCAACTTTAAATTCAGTACCAACATCTTTCATGCCATTTGGGGTCGGCATCAATAAAACCAAAAATAAAAGTATGACCGGGACGCAAAAAATTTTCCAGTCTATATATTTATCGTATCCAGTGACTTTCTTTTCTTTTTTCATTTATCAACCTCCAGTATACAAAATTTTATTCATCATCATCTTTGAGAATTTCGCGAGGGGATCTCATATATTTTTTTGTTTGAGCCGTCCTGATTTTTTCCTCAAGTCTTTGCCTTTTTTCAAATGCAGCTATGGCTTTTTCCATAATTTCATCAATATCGGCAGGTTTCATGAGATAATCACAAGCACCGGATTTAAGACCGTCAATGGCCGAATCCACAGTGGCATGTCCTGTCAGCATAATGACCTCCACCAGAGGATACATAGCTTTGATCGCCTTTAACGTCTCGTTTCCATCCATCCCCGGCATTTTGACATCAAGAATGACCACATGAACATTTTTTGTTTTAAGATGCTCAAGGGCCTCCTTCCCGCTTTGAGCAATTAATGTTTCATACCCTTTTTTTTCGATCAGTTTTCGGGTTGTTTGAAGATAACGAGCCTCATCATCAACCAACATAAGTTTCATTTTTTCCATAGCTTAAGCTCCCTCCTTTTTAGTAATGTTTAACCGGCAGATGAATAACAAAGGTCGTGCCGATATTTTGTTTGCTTTTTACTTGCATAGTTCCATTAAAACTTTCTATGATCCCGTAACAAACGGAAAGCCCAAGCCCGGTCCCTTTGCCCACAGGCTTTGTGGTAAAAAAAGGAGAAAATATTTTATCAATATTTTCAGGACTGATACCACTTCCGTTGTCAGTAATTGTTATTTCAACCTGATTTTCATTTTTCTTACAAACCGCGACACTCAATTGTCCCCCTGATGAACCATGCCTTTCTTCGATTGCATCCATTGCGTTATTTAAAAGATTAAGCATCACCTGCTGAAACTGGGATGGATCACCCATAAACCCTGGAACATCTTCTGAAATATCTTTAACAATCTTGATACCACTGACCATTGCTTTTTTTTCTATCATCTTGATAATTTCAGGAATAATAATATAAGGATGCAGCAATTGCTCTTTTGTTTCATTTTCCCGCCCGAACTTTAAAATGGCATGAGTAATTTCAGAGCATCGGTTCACCTGGAGTTTGATCTGGTCCAGTGACTCCTCAATATCCTTTATCTCTTCGTTTTTGGGGATTTTTTCATTACCGAACACTTCATCAAAAAGGGTTTCAATCAAAGAGTATTCACTTTTAATAATTTGCAGTGGATTGTTGATTTCATGGGCAAACCCGGCTGCCATCTCACCGATTTCAGCTAATTGAGTAGCCCTGATCAACTGATTTCCAAGACTTTTCTTTTCCATCCCCAACTGCTCAATCCTTTTGAGGATGCGTTCAGTTGTATACAAAGCAATGACGACAATAATCGCCCCGCCGAGAACCATGATCAATATATTGATATACAAAGCGGAATATAAATATTTATAGGCATCCTTTTTTTCCTGGCGTACCACCAGGAGCCACTCTCCATTTTTAAGCCAGGTGGTTGCATACACATATTTATTTTTTGCCGAATCGGCTTTAATAAAGGTATGAGTTGTGTTTTGCAATTTTGGGAAACCGGAATAGTCCGGATCCATGTTCAAAACACGGGTGCCATTAGACCGTCTAAGGGTTTGTGCAATTCCATTTTTATTTAAAATATAAGCTTCTCCTGTTCTTCCGATTTGCACTTTTGATACCAGGGTGTCAAAAAACAAAGTATCAATGGTTGCCCGAAGTACCCAGGTTTTATCCCCGCTGCCCTGCCGCACAGCAATTATAAAATGAGGGACATTTCTATACCCCAAAAAAACATCGCTGATATAGTATCCGGTCTGCATTACTTTTTTAAACCACACCTCATCTTTGTATACTTTTCCTTTCAACGGATATTTGCCGGAATATCTTATGTGGATGCCCTGAGAATCAAAAAGCCCCAGATCAACAAAAGCGCTGGATCGATCTTTTAAATTTTCAAATATGGCATTAATGGTCTGGGTCGAGTTGATTTGTTCAAAACTATAGGTGTTTGTGATAAGTTCAAGATCTGAATTGCGCTCTATCAGAAAAGACTCGATCATACCACAATGATCTTGTACGATCCTTTTCAAAGTGTTGACGGTCTTGTTTTCAAGTGCAGTAGTAAAAAAATAGAAACTTACTCCGATTGCCAGTAAAAAAGGGATAAATGGAACAATAATCATATTTGTTAAAATGGTTCGTTTAACCCGCATCCCTTTTTCTTTACGATCTTGACTGTTCTTATCCATAATGCCCTCTTAACTTTTATGGTAATACTGGAATTTATAACTTCATCAAATGAATCTCCAAATCGCAACCAAGTAATAAACAACCAAATAGCAACTATGATGCCGATTTGATTCAAAGGACAAAGAAAAGACACAACCCATTGGAATATAAACGATTGTTTTATTCTTATAAATCGAACTGCATTTGAAATAAGAGAAAACAGCTCCAACACATGTCAGGTTTTTTTTCAATTTGTAAATCAATTAAAAAATCAATCGTGTTCAATATTAACTTTAAGGAAATATTAAAAAAGGAAGGGTGATAAAAGATTGGCTGAAGCAATAAGGACAGGGGGTCAAACTTGTGTTATTAAGAAGAGGTCAAGCTTGTATTTTTATGCTTTTGTAAACACCTTGACATAAAACTGAAATTCATAGCAAAAGAGCCGATAACGCAAGCTGGCACAGTTTAAAATATTCCTTTGGTCAGCATGCCGCGTGTCCAGGACGACAAGATGTAAGGGCAACAACTAAAAAACTCACATATACTGACCAAAGGAACACAGATCAACAAAAATCGGTATCAGCCGTCTTTGTCAATTTCTCTTAGCTTGCGGAGAATCTCTCTGGGCCTGCTTGAGATGGAAATATTTAAAAGTTCATTCAACTTTTTTTCTTCAATCTGTTTTCTGTTCATTACTTTTTTTTTATATGCATCCTGCAGGGTTTCAAGAAGTTGATCCAACTCACATGGCTTTTGAAGATACGAATATGCGCCGCTCTTGGTACATTCCACAGCAGAATCAATTGCCCCGTGCCCGGTCAGGATAACAACTTCCATCCATTTATGTTCCTGCTTCAGCAGTTTTAATGTTTCTTCGCCTGATATTCCGGGCATTTTAAGATCAACCAGCGCAATATCAATGGTGTTGTTTTTAGCCGCCTCAACAGCTTTTTCACCCCTGTTCGCTGTAATCACATTAAAATCCCTCAACTCCAGGCTTTTTTTGATTGATTCCAGAAACTGGTCTTCATCATCTACGATTAAAAGATTTATTTTTTCTTTTTCCATGTCGTCATTCCTTTCTAAATTACATACTGCCTATTCCCATCCATTTCCAATACCCGAAAAATACCCATATCCACAACACAGCCATACTGAGGAGAAAAACCGCAGAACCGTGAATGAAAAAATCTTTCATTGTTACCAGCTGCTCTCCGGTTTCAGGATCACGGGCTATACTGTAAACAATTGCATTATTCGGTGTGCCGATGATCAGCATGTGCGCAAAAGAAGATGCAAATGCAGTTGCCAATCCAACCATGAGCGGCGATGTCCCGGAAAGGGTTGCCATTGGCACGGTAATGGGTCCTACAGCAGCCACAGTGGCACCGTCACTCATAAAATTGGTGAGGATACCGGTAATAAAACTTGTGGACATGCACAGTCCGATTCCAGAGGTCAAGCTATCAGGGAGGATAGAGATAAAACTGTTTGCAAGCCAGAGCGCAGCACCTGTGGAGGCCAGACCGACGCCCATGGCACTGGCGGCCGCATAAAGCGCCACAACATCCCAATGAATGCTGTTGATATCTTTCCAGCGAAGTATTCCCAGAACATTCAACAAAACCAGGCATAAAATAACCGGACCGCCCATCCCCACCTTGCTGGAAAAGGTAACCCATAAAATAATAACCAGGATCAAAACTCCTGCAGCTTTATACTCATCAGGTGTCATCTTGCCGATTTTTTCCCCTTCACGTTTTACTGCGGCAGCAACATTGACTGATTTGACCTTGACTTTATTTCTAAAAACAATAAGAAAATATGCTGCAATGGTAATCGCCATTACCGGCACAAAAGGAAGCCCCATTTTAACCCACTGACCAAACGAAATACTGATGCCGTAATCTCCGAAAATTCCAAGCATTACGGCATTACGACCACCTGCGGCAGGAGATCCAGGCCCGCCTATATTTGCACAGAATGTCAGCATTAAAAGCAGCATGACAATCAGCCCCTTGTCTTTGGTTATGTTCGCCGTCCTGATTGTTCCCATATATACCAGCATTAAAATAGGAGCAATAAACGCAACCAATGCATGCTCGGAAAGAAAAGAGGCTGTTACGGCCAGAAGAGGTGCAAAAATAAGAGCAAACTTGCGAAGGGAGGTGCTGGTTCCCAGCAAAAGAATACCAATCCGCCTGTCCAGACCGGTTTTACTGATGGCAGCTGCAAAGGCAAGAACACCGAAGATAAAAATAACCGAATCTTTTGCATAAGCTTTTGCCACCATGCTGGGAGGAAAAATTCCGAAAAAATACATCAATACGCCCACAAGAAGAGCCGTAATACCTATTGGCACGGCACCTGTTGCCCAAAAAAGGGCGGCAACCATAAGAACTCCTATCATAACCTTTGCCCTGAAAGCCACCCTGTCCACACCTGGAGCTGTTTTAACCATGGCCCCATCCCAGTTTTTTGTTTGGGTGTACAAGTTTGCTTTTTTACCATAATACTCTACAATCGTCTGACCCTTTTCCATTTTGCGGTATTCTGCATATCCAGCAATGCTTTCTGTAAGATTACCAGTCTTCTTTGCCGATAAAAAATTTATCATCTGCTTTGGTGCCGGTATAAACACCATGGTCAAAAAAATAATAACCCCGAGGATAATAACTCCCGGGCGAGCATTTTGCACACCAACCAGCCAGTTTTTAAGGCTGGTTCTCTGTACGTCGGGAATTTCATTTCTGGCCATGGCATAAACGCGTTCCTGACTGGCCGCTGTTATCTCTCTAATCAGATCATCCAGGGCACAAGGCTTTTCCAGATAAGAAAACACATCAAATTTTCCAGTCACCCGAGCCGATTCGATACTGCCATGACCTGTATGCATTATGACCTGGACTTCAGGCCTCAATTTTTTTATCTCTTTTAAGGTCTGAATACCATCCATATCAGGCATTTTCTGGTCAAGAATTACCACTTGTGGATTTTCGTGACGCACAATTTTTATGGCGTCTTCGCCATTGCTTGCATCAAGGACCTCATATCCTCTGTGTTCCAGCTGTTTTGCCAGATTCTCCCGAAACCTGTCTTCGTCATCAACCAACAACACTTTGATTTTTTCATTATTGCCATTTGCTATTATTTGCTCTTCCATAGCCCTTCCTTTTGGTTAAAATGTGAATAAGTTTATGTATTCCATCACAATCTGCGAATCGGAAACGATACTGTAAACGAACTTCCGGCACCCTCTAAAGACTGAACATCAATTGTTCCGCCAAGTGATTCTACGATGTTCAGTGAAACACTCAGGCCAAGTCCGGTTCCTTTCCCCACCTCTTTTGTGGTGAAAAAAGGGTTGAATATCTCACCCAGTTGCCTGGGCGACATTCCCTTGCCGGTATCTTTAATCGTAATATGTATATCCTCGTCACTTCTAATCGTTGTAATCGTAATTTTTCCCGGCCCGCAAATCGCATCCCCGGCATTATTGATAAGGTTAAAGAAAACCTGCCGAATCTGGTCATGATCCAACATGATTTCAGGCAGACCAGGATCATACTCCCGTATAATTTCAATATCCGCCACCTTGAACTCGCGTTCTTTAAGCCCGCTCATGATGTCATCGAGAATATGGTTTACGTTACAGGGAATAAGCTTGGGTTCATTTTTACGTCCAAAAGCAAGAAGCTGTTTGGTGATTGTTCTTGCCCTGAAAGCCGCTGAATCAATTGTATCAATCTCTTTGACTATTTCTTCAGGACTGGGGTTAAGGTTGAATTCAGGATTGAGCATATCACGAATAACACCGCTTGTGGCAACGATAATGGCCAAAGGATTGTTGATTTCATGGGCTACGCCGGTTGCCAGTTCACCGACAGAAGCAAGTTTTGATGCATGAAACAATTGATGCCGCAGTTCATCGCTTTTTTCAGCAGCACCTTGAGCATGGGTTATCAGCCTGCTGTTTGCAACCCATATGCCTGCTGCAATCCCCAGAAAAATAATGACAAGGATAATACTCATCATACGCCGGCTCTCATACATCCCTGCATGAGCGATTTTCAACGGCTGCCGGACAACCAGTGCCCAGGGAGTTTCTTTGAGCCATGCATAACCTATAAGTATTGAATCTCCGTTTTTATTGATTTCCGTTACTCCGGATTCAATGTTTTCAGGTGGGATATAATCACTTTTGCCAAGCAATTCACCCCTGTCAGGATCCACAATTTGAAACAGCCCCTCTTTATTGATCAAGGCGGATTCCACCTCTTTTCCTCGGCTGATGGATCTTAAAAACATATAAAATTTATCCGGATCAAGTGTGGAGCGCATAATATAAGGGTTGCCGTCAATTATCTGCCTGACGGCAATTGTAAAGTGTGGTTTTTCTCTGAATCCAAGATAAATATTACTGATGTAATAATGGCGTTTTTGATTCAACAAAATTTTAAACCAGCTTTCATCGCTGTAATTTTTATCCTTAAGGTATGGAAATGATCCTGCATATCCGGTTTGAATTCCCTGTGTATTCAAAAACCCAACATCAATAAAAGCATCATCAACCTGTCTTAAATCATGGAGGTAAGTTTGCATTTTATTTTGAGAAGGATTGAGACTGAAATCAGCGCTATGAAACAGGGTAAAAATATTAGCCACCCGTTCCTGCAAAAAAAGATCAATGGTATTTTTCTGGCTGTTTGAAAGAGCTTCCAGATTCAAGCGGCCGGTATCTTTCAAAGTCTTGCTGAACTGGAATTGGAAATAACCGAAAAATGCAGCATAGGGAAGCATAAAAGCAGCCAGTAGCCCAACTCCAAGTCGAACTTTAAGTTTCTTAAAATATGCCTTTCTGTCATGAGTTTGTTCTCTGATGGTTTGTCTTTTTTCAAAGGCCTCTTGAATCTTTTCTGAAATATCATCAATATCAGCCGGCTTTATCAAATAATTTGCCGCACCGAGTTTCACACCTTCAACAGCAGATTCCACAGTACCATGGCCGGTCAGCATAATAACCTCAATCAAAGGAAAATCGCGTTTAATTTTTTTTAAGATTGCGATCCCGTCCATACCCGGCATTCTTACATCCAAAAGAACAACCTGAATATTATGCTCTTTTAATTTCCCAAGCGCTTCCACGCCGCTTGAGGCAGTCTGGACAGTATAGCCTTTTTTTTCCAACAACTTTTGAGTAGTCAAAAGAAATCTTTCTTCATCATCCACCAGCAGTACGTTTATATTTATCATTTACCCTTTTTCCTTTCCTGTATCCGGCAAATTAAGCCGACTATATACGTTCCTCAAAAAAGCAAGCTTTATGCCAAATATTATCCAGTGGACAAAAAGAGTTAACTATTTGAAATATATTACTATACCAATTCAATAATAAAAGTCGTCAATCCGAAAAAACAGGCAGCTGTGTCGATATTCTTTACACCCTGTAAAAAGAACTATTATGTCGACATTCTTTACGAATTGTAAAAATCGATAAGATAGAAAAGCGGGAGCTGTTTTTAAATAACTGCCACGGGCAGACCTTGGTTTTACCCACTACAAAACATGAAAGTCACTGTTTTGATTTTTCAAGACTTTCATATAAATATCCGGTTGCAGCATCAACTTGACAATATCATCTCACTATAAACCTGTTGCAAAAATTACTTTCTTTCATGTTTTTGACATAAAATATTTTCTTTTTTCACAAAAAGAAATATGAGTATGGAATTAATTTTTCGGCGGAGTACAGTATTATCAATACTGAAATAATTTTTAATTTTAATTTAAGGAGGTTTTTTTATGTCAAATGGAGAAACAGAAAATGGAAATCCAGCGGTTGTTGGTTTGGCAGGTTTCGGTCTCACTACAATGATCCTTCAGTTTCATAATGTCGGGTGGTGCGGCGTAGGCCCTGTCGTTGCACTGGCATTTGTCTTTGGAGGACTGGCACAGCTGATAGCTGGTTTCCAGGAATTTAAATGTGGTAACAACTTCGGTTACAGTGCCTTTGTTTCCTACGGATCCTTCTGGATATCCCTGGGAATAATTTTTATGATGAATTATTTTAAAATTTATCATTCCAGCACGACGGATGTCGGATGGTTCCTGGTCGTCTGGACCCTTTACACGTTCATCATGTGGTTTCCCGCCATGAAAATTCATAGCGCCATGGCCGTAACATTTACGCTTCTACTTATCGGATTTATACTGCTGGATTTTGCACATTTCGGTTTTCCCGGAATGACCAAAGTCGCAGGTTATGAGCTGATGTTGTGTGCCATCTCAGCCTGGTACATGATGGCACATGTCATCTTTGCCCAGGTTTTTGGAAGGGATGTGCTGCCGGTCGGTAAGCCCTGGATCAAATAAAGATTGTACACCGATTATTTCGGTGCTTGAAAAACAAAATAAATTTTAGGAGGAGTTATGAAAAAAATTCTTATCACTGCAATCACAGCCACAATGCTTTTTTTTACTGCAAATGCTTTTGCCGGTGAAACAGCAACAAAAGATGAGTGTGTAGTAAAATGTCATGAGGCGGCTGCACTGATCAATTCAAAAGGCGTAGAAGCGGCAATAAAAATATTCAATGATTCCACAGGCCCTTTTGTCTGGAAAGATTCCTATGTATTTTTGATGAATTTGGACGGCAAGGTGCTGGCGCACCCAATACAACCGGAACTGACGCAACAAGAACATGTCCTGCTGATGACGGACCCTATGGACAAGGCATTGTTTGTTCATTTTGTCAATCTTGCCCAAAAAGTCGGACACGGGTGGGTCGAGTACATGTGGCCCAAACCCGGTAAAACTTCTCCCTCAAAAAAGATCAGTTATATCTACAGAGTTCCCAATCAGGATCTTTTCGTAGGAGCAGGTGTCTATGTAAGTGGCATGATGTACTAATCCGCAGGAAACTGTTGTGTAATTAAAAACATCAAACAAGGGAGTGCAAAGCTTAATTTGCACTCCCTTGTTATTTAATAGCGCTTCTAATAAAAACAATTATCGAGAATCGGTCTATTTTTAAGTTCCCTATACATTTGGATTAGGGCATTTAAATACGGGTTGCTCAATGGCTCTTTGCAAAGTTTCATCAACCTCCGGTTGAGGGCGCTTTGATGATATCATGTATTTCCAAGAATTTGGTTTATGACGATTGGCTGAACCAGGACGTTTCCATGACAATGCCAGCTTTCAGTTGTAAACCCTTTTTGCTTTTGTTATTATGAACAAATAATTTAAGCATATGAGCATACCTAATGGATGCAGAATTAAAAGCCAACAACCGAAAAAAAACAAAACAAGGCCTTGAGTTCTCCAGTCAAATGATCTCGAAAGATTCGGCAAACCACCAGAAACTCAGGAAGTGTACTTATTGTAACTAATGGCAAAACTGGAATGCCTACCATATTAAAAGACAAAAGTCGAGTTCTTGTGGTCGGTTGCGGACCGGCCGGATCTTTATTTGCCATTAAACTTCTCCGGGAAGCCAAAGAAACACGAAAAACCTTATCCATAACCCTGATTGACAGTCGGGTGATTCAGGAACCATTCAGCAATGAATGGACACTCAAAGGCTGTAATTTCTGTGCAGGTGTTATTTCACCCCGGCTGTACAATGCACTGGCCAAAAACAGCCTCAAACCTCCACAAGAAGTTGTGAATACAGAATTCTCCCACATATGGATTCACGGACTCTGGAAAAATTTTCCGCTCAAAGTACCGTCATTCCAAAAGGTATGTTCGGTTTTCCGGGGTATCCTGCCCCCTGACAGGCCCCCCTGGGACAAGGGATTTGATAATTTTCTTTTAAAAAAAGCACTGGAACAGGGAGCATCTGTTATCACAGGGTCTGTTGAAACCATCCAATACTCTTGCACCCGTAAACCTATACTGACGGTTAATTCACTTTCAGGAAAAAAGATCTCAATTGAATCGGACTTTGTCTGTATTGCCACGGGAATGAATGCTCCCGCAGAAAAAAATCGCAGGCAAAGCCGATTTATCAGGTCATACAAAACTCTTAACCCCTCATTTGTGCCACCCGGGGTGAGACCCACACTGGTATTTGAACTCAAACCGGGCCGAGCCTACCTGAAAAAACATATGAACAAAGAGCTTTATCTGATTGTGTCCGGCTCAAAGAATCTGCATCTTGACCATATTGTCCTTGTTCCAAAGCATGAGTACCTCTCTGTGGCACTTACCGGAAAAAGCATTGATTCGGCATCTTTACCTGAAGATACAGACAGAATTATAAGACAATTTCTATCTTTGCCCCATGTACGGGGTATTTTACCTCATATCACACCGGACAATACACCCATTGTCTGCTCTTGCTGCCCCAAAATGGTGATTTCCCCGTCCCTGTCCCCGTTTGAAGACAGGATATCAATGGTGGGGGATGCCATGGGGGCAAGACTCTACAGGGACGGGCTCTATTCCGCGTTTATCAGCGCACAGTGCCTTGCCCAAACCATTATTCATAAAGGCATTGACAAAAAAAGCCTGGAACATGGGAACAAAAAGGTGATTCAATGGCTTAAAAAGGACAACCAGTATGGAAAAGTCCTTTTCACCCTGATACAAGCCATCTTAAAATCAGATATTCTCAGCCGGATACTCTACCAGACCTTTGCCACCGAAATGAAATTCAAGCAAATGACCCAATGGCCTATGGGAAATGTCCTGTGGAAAATTGGAAGCGGGAGTGCCGACTATACAAAAATATTCCGGGAAATCATGAGCATGCCTGTTTTTTATTCAATTCTCACAGGAGGAATCAAGACTCTGCGAAATATTCTCACGGAAATGTTCTTCGGCCTGAACTGGGAAACCTATGGCCGTTATCCAACGGTCATCCTCAAAGAAAAACGCAATTATATCAAACAATCAATTTCAGCGCCCCTGGGAATCACCCTTGATACTGCCCCGCAAATGGAAAGGATGTATACCATCAAGATCAGGGCCTCATCCAGGGCCATATTTGAAGAGCTGGGCAAATTCGGAGATGCCGATGCCAAATTTCTCAAGCTCAGATTTGTGGATGTAAAAAGAATATCAGGAGTTCCAAACAAAGTGGGATCTATTGTTCGTTACAAATTAAATGCCCTGCCTGTTTCCATGGATGTTTGCCTTGTTCGCTGCATTCCAAACAAATCTCTGTTGTATGACCCCCAGGAGTTGTTTACAAGCCATGGCAGACTGCTGTTTGATATCACCCCCACAAATGATGGAAACAACCGCCTGACAATTTACACGGCATTTAACTTTAAAAAAGGCAATAGGATGATCAGCCGAATCTTCTGGAAACTTTTCAAACACACGTTCCCTGACTATGCCCATGATGTGGTATGGAACCATGCCATTTGCTGTATCAAAGCCCGGGCGGAGCAAAATACGTATTAATCAATCAATTAAAAACAGGGTCTGATCCGTAAGCCGATGCAGAACGCCCGAAGAAACACTGCCGAGCAGCCAACGTTTTATTCCTGAAAGACCGCGTTTTCCCATAATTACCGTCCCGTATTTACGGGTAATAATCGTCTCAACCAGGGCTGAAATTACATTGGTTGTCATATTGTTTCCCATATTATTTGCAGGCCGGATAAATTCCAATGGAATGTTTTTTTTTAACTTTGTAATTTTTTTCATTTTTTCCCACTGACGTTCAACCGGACTTGACTTTCCGGTCAGGACATTGACAAAACTTATGTTAAAGTTTTTTTCCCGAATCAAGGTTTTACGCAGAAAAATCATTACCAGCAATGTTGCAGGAGACAAATCAACCGGCACAATAACTTTGTGCTGACGGATGTTGGCGCAAAGGCGTGCCAGCACCTTTCCCTGTTGTTTATACAACAACCGGTCCCGCCAGTCTTCCTTTGAATTTGAACTGATAAAAACCTGTCCGTAATCGCCCATACAAATTTCATCATACACAAGTTTTTCCAAATTTCCCTTATGTTCTTTCACAACAAAATTAACTGTCCCGTCACCATAGCCGTTCAGATCAAAAACATCTTTCACCCATTCTATAAATTTATTTTGCGCTTGATCAACAGCCCTTCCCTGTAGGGCTTGCCTGAGCATCAAAACCGTGGGGAAAAAATTTTTCTTTTTGGCCCGGATAAGAAGCGGCAAAGATTTTCTAAAGGTGTAAATATCATCAATATCACAAATCACCCACAGAGGTTTATAATTGCGTGTCATCAACTGATGCTCAAGCCTTGTCCTGTCACGGAGTTCTTCGGACCAGCGGCTGCAGGCAAATCCCTGTTCCAATACCACCTGTTTCAGGCACCAGTTACAATTCACACACTGTATTATTTTACGATTTTTATCCACAGCCTTGGCCACCCATAATGGATCAACCCTCAGAGGCCTTCCCAGACCGATCAGATCTGCAATGCCTTCCTTGACAAGTTTATCCGCCATCAAAGGTGTGGTGATCCTGCCGGATGTGATAGTCGGAATACCTACTACGGCCGTGAGTTTGGCCATATCTTTTTTCAGATAGGCTGTTTTGGCCATGTTTTTTAATACAGCCGGGGAAAATATGGAATTGTATGTCCCTGCAGAGGCTGAAAGATATGCAATTTTGTTTTTTTCAAGAACCTGTGCAAACGCCAGAGCTTCTGGAAGGTCAATGCCCTGAGGAACCCATTCCCTGATAATAAGACGGTATCCCACGGGAAAATTCTTTGGAACATTTTTTTTTACGCTTTGTATTACAGCAAGGGGAAATGTTGTCCGTTCATGAAAATTACCCCCAAAACCAGAGTCAATTTTATTGGTAAAGCAAGACAGATACTGACACAAAAGATAGCCGTTTGCGCCGTGAAGTTCAACCATGTCAAAACCGGCTTCACATGCCCTGGCAGCAGATAAGCCAAAATCTTCAATGACCCTTGCCCTATCGTCACAAGTCATGGCCTGTCTCCATTTATTAAACTGCCCCAAAAGATATCGGGTAAGACTAAACCGTTTTTCAAAAGGAAAAAATTCCATAAAATCCTTTAATGATTCCACATTAAAAGATAAATTCTCACTGGTTACGGCAGAAGGCAGCAGCGGACGGCTGGTTTTCGCAAACCGTCCGGCATGGTTAAGCTGAAGACAGGCAATGGCACCTTTGTTTTGTATCGCCTTTGCCAGTTTTGACAAACCGGGGATGAACTTATCTTTATCAATTCGAAGGTTAAACTTTGAAACAACGCCATCTGCGGAAACAGCCGTATTCGCGACAACCACCATTGCCACACCAGAGTCTGCCAACCTGGTATAAAAATCAATCAGCCAGGAACTTACAGTACCATCCGGATATGCAAACCCGGTATGAACAGGCAGGGCAATCAGCCTGTTTTTCATTTGATGCCCCCCAACCTGCAAAGGGCTGAAAAGAAAAGGATAGGCGGTCATGTCTTGTTTTCTAATCTGATCCATGAATGATGTTTGTGTTTCATATAAAAACGGCCATGGAATTTATATCAATATTCAAAGCACATTATATCATAGATTAAAGCTCCGTTAAAACAAATAGCCCCTTGCTTTTTATGCTAAATTTTTTCTTGACGCCCTATGCAGAAGAAGATTACAATAAAACGAGGCTGATTTCTCACTGGCATCCATCTTCCTTTTAACGGTTTTTTTGCTTCTGTGTTGAAAAAAAGACCTTCAGATGTCTTTGGTTTGTTATCAATTACAAAAAAAAGGAGTCAAATCATGAGAATAGAACCAAAAAAAATACTGTGTGCCATTGATTTTTCAGACTTTACAAATCTTATCGTATCTTATGGCAAATCACTGGCCGTGGAATTTAATTCAAAACTTTGTCTGTGCCATATTGTTCCGGGAACGCTTATGGTTTCAAGCCATATGCCTCCATATCTTGACTACGCAGGCATTGAAAGTGAGCGAATCCGCAATGCCGAGGAAAGACTTGAGAAACTGGCAGAAGAAATTGAAACTGAATGTGAAATAATCGTTGCTGCCGGCCACCCGCCGGATGAAATCGAACAGATTAGCCGCGAAAAAAACATGGACATGGTAATTGCCGCGACCCATGGAGGTTCAGGCGTAAAACGATTTTTAATCGGTTCTGTCACCAACAGGCTGGTAAAAATCCTGGAATGCCCTTTTCTGGTGCTGCATACACCTGAAGATCATATGGTTTCACCGGTTAAAGATGGTATAAAACTGAAACGAATTCTTGTGGGATGCGATTTTTCACCTGATTCCAAACTTGCTTTTGACTATGCCCTGAGTCTTGCACAGGAATTTCAGACACAACTTTATCTGGCCCATATAATCAGACCAATGGAACACCAAGTGGGTGAGGATATCAGCTGGATTCGTGCCGAACATCTGAATATATCCAAAAAAACAATAGAAGAAGAAAAAGAGAAAAAACAAATAATGTTCAACCGCCTTGAAAAGCAGCTCATCAATATGGTTCCGGAAGACAGCCGGAACTGGTGTACACCTGTTACCGTCATACTTGAAGGAGAGCCATACAAGGAACTGATCGACTATGCCGAAAAAAAAGAAATGGATATGATCATACTTGGGGTCCGGGGCCACAGCCTTTTAGAGCGTTTTTTAGTGGGATCTACAACTGATCGAGTCATCAGCCGATCTCAGTGTCCGGTTCTGGCAGTCCGCCACGTCGTATGAAAAATCATGTCGTCTGAAAAAAAATGGATGCAAAAGGAGATGTCCCATGATAACAGCAAAAGATATTATGAAAAAAGACGTTATATCCATTTCCCCTGACACAGATATCACCAAAGCGGTTGAAATTCTTTTAAGCAATCATATCAACGGTGTTCCCGTAGTTGATTCAAATGGAATCCTTAAAGGAATTTTATGCCAGAGTGATTTGATTTTTGCACAAAAAGACATTCCGTTCCCCCCAATTTTTGTCCTCCTTGACGGGATTATCCCATTGTCATCCTCTAAAAAACTGAATTCGGAACTCAAGAAGATTGCAGCCACAAAAGTAGAGCAGGCCATGGTAAAAAATCCCATTTCAGTCCATCCTGATACCCCTGTTTCTGAAATTGCAAGCCTGATGGTTGAAAAACATTTTCATACCCTCCCGGTGGTAGATAAAAACAAACTTGTAGGCATTATCGGAAAAGAAGATATTTTAAAAATTTTAATCTCCAGAAGTAAAAACAATTAAACTTTTGCATCCGATATCTTCAGATTCTATTATACCTTAAGGTCCAGTATTTCCCGGATTAATACTGCCAGATCTTTATTGGATACCGGTTTTTGAACATATTTTCGAATGCCCATTTCAAGTGCTTTTTCCTCTGAAACAGTCTCACTGTATCCTGTACACAAAATAACCGGCATATCCTTGCGAAGCTTGAGTACTCTTTTGGCAAGCTCATCACCCGTCATACCTGGCATGGTCATATCCGTAACAATCAAATCGAATTGATCATGATCTTTTTCAAATGCTTCAAAAGCTTTTATACCATTTTCAAAGGTGTCAACAGAGTAACCGCAACTGGTTAAAAATGCCTGACCAATCAAGCGGATATTTTCTTCATCATCCACAATCATGATTTTTTCAACCCCGCGTTTTAATATTTTTTCTTCTTTTCCACAGAAATCAAAATCCGTTTCCTGATCAATCAAAGGCAGGTAGATATAAAAACTTGTTCCCTTCCCTTCCGCGCTTTCTACTTTTATATAACCGCCATGTGATTCAACAATGGCATGAACCATGGACAGACCAAAACCCGTCCCCTTTCCCACCTCTTTGGTGGTAAAATACGGATCAAACGCTTTTAACAAAATTTTTTCATCCATCCCAAGACCGGTGTCAGCGATCTCAAGCTCAAGATATCTTCCTTTGGTGATAATATGATCAAAAACATCTTTGTCTTTTGAAATCTTAACTTCTTGAAGTTGGACCGTCAAAACACCCTTGTTTTCTCCCATGGCATGGTAGGCATTGGTGCAAAGATTCATAATCAACTGATGCATTTGGACCGAATCAGCCAGGACTTTTGCTTTTGAAACAATATTTTCACTGATTTTAATGGACGTAGGGATTGATGAACGCAATAATTTAAGGGCTTCTTTTACCACAAGATATAAATTCAACGGATACTTTTCAGGTTCTGTCTGACTCTGGCGGCTGAATGTCAGTATCTGCCGGGTAAGGCTGGCAGCTCTCTGGGCACCTTTGACAATCAATTCAATATATTTTTTTGCCTTTTCCGGGCTGTCCAGATTCAATTGTGCCAATTCCGAATACCCTAAAATTCCTGACAGGATATTATTAAAATCATGGGCAATTCCACCGGCAAGGGTTCCGATTGCCTCCATTTTCTGGGCTTTTTCCAATCGCACAGCCAAGGTTTTTGCTTCCTGGGCTGCAAGTTTATATGCTGTGATATCCCTGCCCTCTACAATCAGGAACGCCACATCACCCAATGAATTTAAAACAGGCTTTATGGTGACATCCATATTTATGATCTGATCATCTTTTGAAGTATTTGTGATTTCAAATCGAATAAAATCCCCTTGGGCAGCCCTTTCAACAGCGTCTTTCACTTGTTGCTGAACCTTGGGGTCATGACGCCACCAGGGTGTCTGCCAGAAAGGTTTCCCCATAACATCACCTGCAGTATATCCGACAAAATCAAGTGAACTCTGATTGACCTCTTCAAGCATTCCCAAAGGGGATAACAGACCCGTGAACTGAAAAGATTGATTAAACAGGCTGCGTAGCCTAAGATCATATTCTTCGATAACGGCACGGGCTTCTGTGTTTTTTTGAATTTCAGTTTTAATCTTTTCCTGGTTCTGTTCCAACTGGCCCATAAAAGAATTAAACTGACGAGCCAGTCTGCCAAACTCATAAGGGACATCATCATCCATGCGAACGGAAAAATCACCCCGGGCACCTTGATCCAGTGTATCCATTAATGATACCAGCGGTTTTGTCACAGAGGTACTTATTAAATACGTTATCCAGACAGATGATAAGAGGATTAATATCATGAAAACCACTAAAAAATTCCTGAATGTATTCAACGGGGAAAAAACTTCATCCACATAGCTTGAAGATGCAACAATCCATTTATATTCCGGCAAATATTTGAAAATAGTTATTTTTTCCCGAGGTTTTAATTCATTGGGATTTTTCCAGAAATATCTGATTTTCCCGTTTTTTTCTTTAATAATCTGTTTAAAAAACTCATTGGAATACGCTGATTGCCTTAACAGGTTTATCCCCTGCATGGTGGGATGCACCAGAATGTCTCCATCTTCACTCAGAACAAAGGCATATCCTGTTTCTCCTGATTTAAAAGAAAGAATACTGTTTCTGAAATCATCGATATTTAGAAAAGAGCTGAACTCTTCACGATAGGAAGACGCTGAGATAATCCAGTCAAGCGGTTCAAAATAAACCATATAAAGGGCTTTGGATTGCTTGTTTGATTCCCCATCTTTTTTTATATCATATTCAAAATATCCTTTTTTAATTTGTATCTGCTGCCTGATAAAATCAAGTTCGGAAAAATTCTTATTTCTTATTTTTTCATTTGGATGAACAGTAATAATCCCTTGACTGTTAATACAATAGATATAACCTTTCATGCCAACAGACTGACTTAAAAATATTTCTTCAATGATTGTAATTGCTTCAGACCTGCTCAACAATCCAGATTGATATTTACCATAATAATAACGGGCAATATCTAAATTTTTATCGGCAATGGCATGAAGCCTGTTTTTTATAGAAAGTGCGGCAGAAGTTTGTATCAGGTTTAATAAAGAAAGGGTTGTGTCCTGTAGTTCTTTTTCAATATTTGTTTGCAGAATTTTTTTGACCTGGTAATATGCAATGGTGCTGCTGATTAAAATCAACGGAACAAAAACAATCAAAAAAGCAAACAACAGCCTGTTTCTATATTTAAAATTTGCATCAATCATAAAATAGTCCACCGCCTGAAAAAATTAAAATAACTGCCATGTGCAGAACTGGCAATTTTCCTTGGGACTCCAACTCGGTAACAATAAAACAAGAGCTTTTTAAAAGCAAGGTTTTGATTAATTCAGTGGGGAGAAAACAAGGCTGTACAGGGTGATCAGCTTTAAAGGCTGATAGGACAGTTTTGCCTGGCGAAGCCCCTTGATGCCAAGATCCTGCTCCCGGTTAAGGTAGAAACACTTATCTTTAAGATAGAGTGCTGTTTCATGATTGATAACCTGGGACACCCCCTTAAATTCAATATCAGATTTTTCAAACTGAATGTCATAGGTGGACCGGCTCAATCGGCTGAAAACAGAAAATGCGACCATCCGGCTTCCAATTGTTATGGCAAGCCCTTCCAAACCAAGATCTTCAAAATAATCAAATGATGTTTTTAATGCACAAAACTCATGGTCAAGGGTTTTTGAGTTCAGTTTGCTGCGGCTCATCAATTCTTTTGTCAGCTCCAGAGCTTTAGATTTATACTCTCCTTTTAATGGATGAACCTCAAAATCAGGATAGGCTCGCTTGAACTGTGATATCAAATTTCTTTTTTTGTGCAGTTTTTTCCCGGTAAGTTCACACAGGCTGTTAACATCATAGATGTATTCTGAATAATCGCGCTCTTCTCTGACCTCATAATAATTTTCAATCCATGGAAATCTTCTCAAATAATCCGGTGTGACAAGATAAAAATCAGGTGTCAGACCCATATCTTTTAAATTTAACGACAAGACAACAAGTTCTTCAGGACAAAAGTCTTCTCCCAAAGGGATAAATCCACATTGAGAAACATTATCATAAATCAAAAGCCGTTCCTGGTACAAGGTCCAGGTAAGCTGGTAAGCATCCTGCCAGGCAAAAAGGTTTGAAAAATTATACTCGCAGGACAAGGGCTTGAAAGTATCAATATAGGTTTGAATCATCCCCCGGTCTTTTAAATCAAATCGGTTTAACTCAGGAAGTCTTGTTTTTTTTGGGGGAGCCTGTAAAACCGCTTCTGCCCTGCACATTTTATCAATCCTTATATTTTAACGGAACATGATCTTTGAGTGTTTCAAATCCCAGTTTTGTGTAAAACGAAGAGGTTCCCGGCTCGGCAACAAGTCCTATCCAGTCAACCCCTTTCTCCTTTAATCGTTTTACCAGTGTTTGAACAATTTTTTCACCAATCCCTTTGCCCCTGAATGTCTTTAAAACTGCGACATCCTGAATATAAGCATCACTTGCAAGATCAGAAAGGGCACGTCCCATTCCGACAAGTCTTTGTCCCGCAAAAGCACCCACAAAAAGGGCTGAATCTTTTACAATAGACTGCAAGGATTCAGGATGTTCTTCAAAAGAAGAATCCCACCACCCAGCATCCTTGTAAAGACCCATTAAATCATCCATTGAAGCGGATTTAATGGTCTTTATGATAAATTCTGTTTTGGAACCATTTGGCATTTTTCAAATATTTTTTATTAATTGGAAGAGACAAATTTCAAATCTTAAAAATTTCAAATCTATCCTCTTTCATTATTATAAGGTTTCAAACATCTTTTGGGCAAAATAAGGCAGAACAAAAGAAGCCTCATGGATTTTTGGTGTATAATAGTTTAATTGTTTTTGAATTGCATCAGACATAGTGCGGCAAGGAGTTTTTAATTGAGGGCCTAAAGATCCCAGGCAGACGCCTATATTACCACCCGGATATGTTGGAACAAGTATATAGGAATATGCCTGAACCTCAAACAGCTCTTTTGTAATCTTCACAAGATTGGCAACGCACTCCTTGTGCATAAAAAAAGATTCACCCTGAGTGGCAATGATTCCGTTTTGACGAAGTGCGGCTTTTAAATTTTCGTAAAATGGCCTTTCAAACAAGGCCTCCCCCGGACCAATGGGATCGGAAGAATCCACAATAATCACATCGTATTTATTTTTTTGTTCCCGGAGATAGGAGTTTCCATCCCCAATATGAACCCTGACCCTTGGATCATCAAACCCGCAGGCCATATCAGGCAAAAATTCTTTTGATACCTTGATGACCTCTTCATCAATTTCACAAAAATCAATGATTTTCACACAGGCATGGCGGGCAATTTCCCTTAAAACGCCCCCATCTCCGCCCCCAATGACCAGAACATTTTCAGGATTGGGGTGGGCAAACAAAGGCACATGGGCCAGCATCTCCTGGTAAGCAAATTCATCTGACTGCGTCAACTGGATAATACCATCCAGGACAAGCATTTTACCATGGTTCCGGGTTTGGTACAGGTCAATCTGCTGAAATTTGCTCTTGTTGCTGTACAAAACCTCTTCGATCTCAAGAGACAAAGCTATGCCGGGCCACATGGGACATATTTCCGAAAACCAGCCGTTTTTTATTTTACTATAATTTTTCATTTTTATTATCGCGCATACCTCAATTGACGGCTGTTGGAAAAAAGACCTACTGGCAGACAATTGGAATTTGATTGGATTATTGTCTTAAAGCAATCTGGATCTTATAATGATCACCTTTGAAAAAAGACATTGCAAAGTTAGCAACTTCCCGGGGTTCATAAAATTTACAACTGAATACATCCAGGTAAATTCTGTTTGATGGATTGGCAAAATGACCTGAAATCAATGACGTTTCAATAAGTTGCGTCATGCTGAACCCTTCAACTTTTTCATCGTCTCCGAAATGAACAACCTGGCATTCCCCAAACCGCTTCATATCAATCAGATCACACAATTGATATACAAATTGTTTAATGCTTTTTGCATCACTGATAATATTCGGATCACTGTCATAAATATCCACAGACGTTAAAACACCCCATGGATTTTTACTCTCATATTCCTTTTTCCAGGAAATCGGATATATTTCTGATTTTTTAACAATCTGTCCCACTTTTTTTTGTTCAAACGCTTTGGAAATAATTCCCCTGTTTTGATCAGAAGAAATAACAACATTTTCAGACTCAAAAGAATCTTTCATGGAATTGATGGCTATTTCCAGATCAATATTATCTCCGCATGTGAATATATCAACCGCAGCATAATCATGTTCCGGCCACGCATGCACTGTAAAATGAGACTCTGCTATCACGACGACCCCGCTGATCCCCTGGGGTTCGAATTTATGGAATATTGAATTAATAACGGTTGCACCGCTTTTTTGAGCTGCATCTAACAGAGCTTTTTCTACCAGGGTTTTATCTAAAAGAGCTTTTGTTGAACATTCATAATACTCAATTGTCAGTTGTCTGCCCAAGGCAAAACAGTTCTCCTTCCGGGAGTCATCAATAAATTTTTTATTTTTATCAAGCATTAATGCTGTCTCCGGTAATCAATAAAATATCTGATATTTTCCACAAAACTGTTGGAGCATAAAAAAATAATTGCGCTTAAGGTAAATCCTAAATAATGAATTACAAGGGCAAAAAGCCAGAAGAAAAACTAAATCAATAAATTTCCATTATTGATTTAAATCTGTCAAACTCGGTATTGGCAGGCATGTTGCGTTTGTTTAAATTGTGTATCATTCTTTGGGCGTTAAACCGTATGTAAGGATTCACACTTAATTCATCATCCAGAGTTGATACGATTAACCCGGAATTATATTTTTGAATGTATGCTTCAAAATGCGGGTTATCTTTTTCAATTATTTTTGCCATTTTAATGGCTTCAATCACATAATCATGACCAGCATAAATTTTGGTATTTCCCGGCAAGGCAATCAAACGTTTCAGGGATTGAAAAAACGCTTCAAGGTCGCCTGAAAAACAATTCCCAATAGTCCCGTTAAACAATGTATCACCAGTGACCAGAAAATCATCTGCTGCAAATGTTATTGAGTCATCAGTGTGACCGGGGGTGTAATACGCCTCTATTTTTTCCATGTCAAGCGCTATAACCTGATCTGATTTGATCTGTCTGCAATCAATAAATTGAGCATTTGTTTTTTCAAGCAACGCCTGGTTGCCCGGAGTATGGTCATAATGAGAATGGGTATTTGTGACATATTTGATATGTATATTGTTCTTTTCGGCAAAACTCAGAATATCATCTACACTACCTGCATCAATGGCAATCCCTTCTTTTCTTGAATATGCCAGGTATCCAAGGTTATCGGTTGAATACTTAAACTGCTTAATAAACATAAAAAAACCTTTATATTTGAAAAATCATCAACGGTTCACGCTTATCACGGGACAGGCGGATCGGAGAACCACCTGTTCAATTGTAGGGCCGAAGGATACCTCATCAGGATCACTATACATGTTGTTATGGCCCATCACGATAAGGTCGCTGCGAGCTTCCCTTGAAAATTTCAACAATTCGATATAAGGACTGCCTTCCCAGACAGCAATATCATAATTATCAAAATTATGCATTTGAGAAACATATTCTTGATCTATTCTGTTTTTTGCTTCCTGTATTTGATCTTCAATCTGTTTTTGGCCAAGAACATTTTGTGTTCCGGATGAATCAAGATTAAGCGCATGAAAAATATGCAGTTTGCAACCGATATAATCCGCCAGTTGATATGCAAACTCAAAGGCCGCCATGGAAGCCTCTGAAAAATTGGTTCCAAAAACAATCCGGCTAAAGTACCAGAAACAAGTTTCACAAGGCCTTGCAATACTCAATACAGGACAGCACGCCTCTTTTATTACCTTTTTCAAAGTTTTCCCGGCAGTTTTTATGAATCCTTTCCCGTCAGGATCATCTACCCTGCCATGCGCACCCATGATAATGCAATCCGCTTCGATTTTTAAGGCAAAATCAAGGATTGCTTGTGCAGGTTCCCCTTCAAGCACCTTATATTCAATATTATCAGGGTCAGGTTTTTTATTGTCATGGTACTCATATTTGGAGTCTTTGTTTTTTTTAACCACAGCTCCATATGTATTTTTCATTCCCTCCAGAACTGCTGCAATATAATCAGGTCTGAACCGCAGTCTTTTTATTGTCAATGAATCCGGAACAAAAAGGCAACTTTCTTTTGAGTCATCCTCATAAACGTATATCAAGATAAGCTCAGAATTATATTTTTCTGAAAGTTCAAAAGCAATTTTTGCTGCTGCTTCACAGACAGGAGACCCATCAGTTGCAAAAACTATCTTTTTAAACATAACGACCTCAAAAAACCAAAAAACTGCATTTTTACAAACACCTCTTAAAATATGCCTCTCAGGTCAACAGATCCGCCACTTTCTCCAGCAGCTTCTGAGCATCAAAAGGTTTGCCGAAAAAAGCGGCAGCCTTTGGAATCGAATATTTTGTGCTTGACAGTCCGCTGATAACAATGACAGGGGTATTAAACCCCTTTGATTTACTGACTTTTCTAAAAAATCTGGGCCCCCATTCTTCGGGCATTTCAAGATCAAGCGTAATCAAATCAGGGCTTTGCGCTTTATACAGATCCAGGGCTTTTTTACCATCAACTGCAACACAGGTGTCATAGCCATTGTCAGTAAAAAGTGTTTCCAGATATTTTGTTATGGCCGGATCATCATCCACGATCATAATTTTTTTACTCATACTGTTCCTCCTGACTATTTGATATGGCATTCACCGCAAAGTACCGGACCTTTATTTACTTCAAAATGGCAGTCCTTGCACCGTTTATGATAAGCACGCAACAAAGGAACGGAATTTTCATCATCTGATTTCAGAGAATGACATTCTGAACACTGACTGTCTTCGCTGGATTCATCCTCAAGTAATTTTTTACCGTCATACACATGATGACAAACAGCACAATCATCTATTTGTGCCATATCATTATGATCATCATGCTCAAATACAGCACCTGGCCTATGGGGATTTTTAAATACTGAATTGTCCAATCGTTCCAATTGGGATTTTTCAACTGAGTCCGGTTCAGCATTGGAAAACGAAACAACTGCCGCAAATAAAAACAATATAAAACCCATAAAAACAACTATCTGTTTCATCTTAATCTCCCGGTTTAAAAATTTTCTTTTCCATGGTTTCAAAAATAATATCTCCCAGGAATTTGACTTCCATGTTCAGATCATAATGCTCAACAATATCTTCAAGTCCGCTGTGGCAATTGTGGCAGGGAGCGATTAAAACCTCGGCACCGGTTGCCTTTAATTGTTCAGCCTTTACCCTGTTGTTCACCATACGTTCCCCTTTGTAGGGAGGGCCGCAATTGATCACACCTCCACCTGCGCCGCAGCAATAATTATGTTCCCGGTTCGGAGTCATCTCTATAAAAGACTCACACAACATGTTTGTCACTTGTCTTGCCATATCGTGCAATCCCCTTCCCCTGGAAACATTGCAGGGATCATGGAGTGTAACGGTCTTTTTAAATTTTTCACCAATCATGATCCGGCCCGATGTCAGCAATTCATGATAAAATTCCAGTGCATGAACAACCTCAAAGGGCGGCATAGACCAGCCGATCCAACGGTTTCCCATATCATAAATTGACCGGAATGCATGTCCGCACTCTCCCATGACAATGCGTTTTACCTTCAACCGTGCGGCTGTCTCATAAAATGCCCTGGCAATGCGGCCTGAAATTTCATTGTCGCCTGTATACATGGCCATATTACTATTATCCCAACCCGGACTTGAAGGCATGGTCCAGTCAATGCCTGCGGCATGCATTATGGTGGCGGTCTGATAAATTAATCCTGCCTGGAATTTTGGTTCAGGTGCGATAACAGAATACATGATATCAGAACCCACTTTATCCAAAGGGATTCTCAGGTTTTCAAACTCTTCTCTTGCATCCTCTTCCTGCCATTGAAGGGTATCAATCCATTCATCCTCCTTGACCCACATCTGGTTCATGGTGGCGGAATGGCTGTTCACCGTATCTTGAATATATAACGGTGTTATTTCAAGTTTATGGCAAATTCTTCGGACCAGCAGCATCAGATAGGCAATATCAATACCAAAGGGACAATACATGGCACAACGTTTACAGACATTGCATTCCGTATGGGCAATATGAACCGCCCTTCTGAGAAAATCCGTTGAGACCTCCCCTTTTTTTTTAAGCATTTCCCAAATGGTCTGTTTTACCTTACCTGCAGGTGAGTATGTCGGATCACGATCATTTGAAAGAAAATAGACACATGCTTCCGCACACAGACCGCAATGCATGCAAGTCTCAACATAAGCTTTAAATTTAGGACCTGTCTCATCCTGAAGCACCTGGTTAATGGTGCTTTTTATTTTTTCCGGTGTCAGCCTTGCCAGTCCCGCCTCAACTGCTTCATCCGTATTTTTTTCATTCACCATATTGGACTCATCCATTTTGTCATTTCCTTTGGTTATCATTTCCTTTGCTTGTCATTGGCTTTAGCATATTTGTCTCCTTTGGCTTATTACCAGTCTTTTGCATGTCTGACATTTCCAAATTCAGACCCCATATAAGCCCTTGTCAACGGGGCAACAACCATGTGGGAAAATCTTGAAAACGGAATGAGAATGAGCATCAACTCTCCTGAAAGCACATGCATGATGACCATTAGTTTGTATAAAAAGAACTGGTGATATGCCAGAAAACCTGTAATAAAAGGCAAAGCAACAATTAACAACAATATATAATCTTTAAAGGATGTTAAATACCTTACTTCAGGAACCTTCTGTCTTCGAACGGCAAAGAAAACCAACGCAAGGATCACAACAACAGTTAATATATCGGCCAGGCCGTCATCCAAAGCTATCCAGGAAACCTGGAACGCTTCATCAATCAAAACAATGTGGGACATCAAAAAAATGGGAACAATAAAAAGAAGCAGATGGAAAATATAAGATATTGAATAAAATACCGGGCTTTGTTTTGTACTTTGGGGGAAAAACGGAATCAGCCAGGCAAAAATTGATCTTAAACTGTGTTTCAAGGTCAGGTATGAATAGATATAAGGCTCTCTGGCATTCACATCTTTGATAATAGAAACGATTTTAAATATCAGTCCGAGTATGAAAATCAAAAAAGATACCCAGACCATTGGCCCCATAATAAAGTCTATAAAGGCATTCATATGTGTCTCCTTTGGTTAAATATCCTTTTATAAAATCTTGTTAAGTGACAGGATCTGTCGTTGATATACACCGTCTGTCACTGCCCGTTGCATAATTTTTGTATTATCAGGACTGATCACAGGGGTGGTCATAAAATCATAACCATTTGGGATCACATGATTATTTACCACCAGAAAATATTGTCCCTGTTTTTCAATTACGACAGATACAATACTGCCATCAGAACTTATACACGGATCAAACACCTTGTCTGCCGCAAGATCCCATTTTTTTTGATTCACCGCTAAAGTCCAGGCCCCTTTGTCTTTGAGTACCGCCACCAGGGTTGATCCGTCTTTTGAATAAACAAGATCTGAAATCATCTGATCTGCAGACATATTCCAGACAGTATCATTTTGTGCAACCGTCCATTTACCGAACTCTTTGGATACAATGGCGGCAACATTACCGGTTTTTGGAGAAACCAAAAGTTTCCAGAGCTGTTCATAGCTGTTTTTCCAAAAAGGTTGACAGTCTTTGTAAAGAATCCATTTACCACCGGTCTTAACCGGTGCTATGACTGAAGATTCATCGGGTAAAAACACAGGCTTCCATACGGATTGAAACTTTTTATCCCAAACTGTATCGTTGACGGCAACAGTATAGTCACTCCGGTTTAAGCGCGCGCCATATGCAACGTTTTTACCGGTTGAATCAAAGCTTATATCCCATATATTTAAAAATTTTTTCTCAATGGCCTTTCCATTAACGGCACAGGAAAAAACACCTTGTTTAAATGTTTCGATATCCGCAGCAGACATTGGGGAAACCTGCACGACAGCAGCAGTACTGCCGGTATCACTTAAGACCATTTCATTGATGTTATCATACATCCGGTCCCAGGATTCATCATTGACCGCCATTGCATATTCCGAATCCTTCTGGACTGCGATACTTACGCTCGAACCATCGGGAGTTGCCTGAAAATCCCAGATAAAATCAAACCGGCTCTCCCAGTCGTTACCGCTGATACTCAATGTCCATTCCTCATCATTGCTGACTAACGCAGCAAACCTGCCATCCGGCAAGGGCCTTAAACACCAGGCCTTTTCATATTCGCCAGTCCATAGTTCACCATTTTCACACACTGAGAACACGCCTTCCTCGACATTCACAATGCCGGCAATGGTCTCCCCATCAGGACTGACATAGGGTTCTTCCACCCAGGCAAACCGGTCTTTCCATTCCCGGACAGGCACTTCCTTTAAATTTGTTGTCCAGTCAAAAGATTTGCTTTCTTCCATTTTGATCTCCGAACTTTTTGTTAAACCAACATTAGCTTTTTAATTCGTTAATAATTGTATCCAAAGATGCTACGGTCAGCGGCTTTTCAATAAAAAAATCTATTCCCGCCTTAAGTACGTCAAGTTTTAAATCATCATTAACAATCGTTGTCATTAAAATTCTTATAATATCAGGATTATCCATAGCCACCTGATTTAAAAAGTCAACGCCATTCATATCAGGTAAAAAATAATCTGAAATAACTATGTCAATCTTCTGATATTTGAGAGAATTCAACCCTTGTGCTGCTGTTTTAAATATCAAAAAATCCATCTGGGTGCTATCAAAAAAAACTTTTAAGGAATCCCGAACATGTTCATCATTATCAATAAACATTATTTGAGGTGATTTTTTATCTTGTTTTGCCATTTGATCCAAAATTAAATTATTAATTATTGGAATCATGGAAAGCAGAAACCATGCCAGTCTACAAAACAATAATTTTATTTATAATATCAGCAGATTACAAACACCTTGATGTAACACCTGTTTGTGTATAAAACAATTAGTATAAAGATTTCTAAAAAAAATTAGAAATCTTTCTAAGTTTAGAAAATTTCATATATGCCAATCATCCGCAATCTTTCTTGAGTACCAGATTGTCCCGATGAATAATTTCATCATAATGTTTGCCGCCAAGACAGGCTTCTATCTGGGAAGATTTTAATCCTTTTATCAAATTGATATCAAACGACCGGTAGTTGACCAGTCCCGTACCAATGATTTCATTGTCAGAAGTTTTAAAAAAAACCGCGGCCCCCTGCTCAAACTCCCCTTCCACAGATAAAACCCCTATGGGCAATAGGCTTTTTCCATTTTTTCGTACCGCACTTACCGCACCTTGATCAATAACAAGACTGCCTTTGGGGACAAGGGCATAGGCAATCCAGCATTTCCTGCTGGCCATTTTTTCTTTTCTGGGAACAAAATATGTGCCATGTTCCTCCCCGTCAAACAAACGCAATAGTACGTTTTGGGAATTGCCCCTGGCCACTATCATGGGAATTCCCGAGGAAGTGACTTTCCGGGCGGCCTGTATTTTACTGAGCATTCCCCCGGTGCCCAATGTTCCGGGAATATGACTTGCATATTCTTCAATCTCTTTTTCAAATGTGGTAACTTTTGGGATCAGCTTTGCATCGGAAAATTGCCTTGGATCTTTATCGTACAATCCATCAATATCGGTTAAAATAAACAAAAAATCCGCATCCATTAACAAGGTGATCATGGCGGCAAGATTGTCATTATCCCCAAGTTTTATCTCTTCAACCATGATGGTGTCATTCTCATTGATAACAGGCACAACCTTCCACTCCATGAGTGTATGCAATGTATTTCTTGCATTCAGATAACGTTTCCGGTTGTTCAGGTCTTCCGCGGTCAACAGAATCTGAGCCACTTTTTTATCACATTCAGAAAAACTTTTTTCATAGGCATTCATCAGTCCGCTCTGGCCTATGGCTGCAATGGCCTGACGTTTGGGGATCTCATCCGGACGGCGCATCATTTGCATTTTTCTAAGTCCGGCCGCCATGGCACCTGATGAAACCAGGATCACCTCAATCCCCCTGTCCATAAGGCTGCTGATCTGCCTGGAGATGGATTCAATCACCTCCAGATTCAAACTGTTTTTAGCTGTAATAACATTACTGCCCAATTTTACAACTACCCGTCTGGCAGTAATCAAACGTTGTTTTGGCATGTTTCTCTCTAACTAAAAATCTTTATTCAAGGATTTATGGGTGAACGGTTTTGCAGCCTCGCCGGTATAATCTTTTACCATATGCCCGTCACCTATCATTCGCCACTGGTAAATCATAAGCCCTTCAAGCCCCACCGGTCCCCGCGCATGAATTTTATTGGTGCTGATTCCCACTTCAGCACCCAGGCCGAACCGAAACCCGTCACTGAACCTGCTGCTGCAGTTCCAGAACGCATCTGCCGTATCTGTATGATCCATAAAATACAGGGCCCTTTTCTTATCCGAAGTCACGATCACATCTGTGTGGCCCGATCCATACCGGTTAATATGCGCCACAGCCTCTTTCAAAGACGGCACAACCTTAATGGAGACAATCAAATCAAGGTATTCGGTCTGCCAGTCTTTCTCGGTGGCGGCTTCAACATCAATGATATCACCTGTCTTCTCACACCCGTAAATTTTAACACCCTTTGCTTCCAGTTCTTTTTTTAACACAGGAAGAATATCTTTGGCCAAAGCTTCATGAACCAGGATGGTTTCTGTTGCATTACACACCGCCACATACTGGCATTTGCTGTCCACGGACAGGTCAACCGCCATTTTGGGATCGGCAAGCCGATCAATATAAAGGTGACAAATCCCGTCTGCATGTCCCAGAACCGGAATGACGGTATTATCCATTATATAACGCACAAATTCATTACTGCCTCTTGGGATAATCAGATCAACATATTTTTCAAGCTTCAGCATCTGATCCACATCGCTTCGGGTTTCCAGCAACCCCAGCCATCCTTCAGGCAACCCGGTATCCACACCGGCTTTGGAAATGACGGACGCCAGGATTTGATTGGTAGCCGAAGCCTCACTGCCCCCTTTGAGCAAAACAGCATTCCCGCTTTTCAAACAAAGCGCGGCAATCTGTACCAGGGCATCCGGGCGGGATTCAAAAATAACCCCTATCACGCCAATGGGCCGGCTAACCTTAAAAAGGGTCAAACCTTTGTCAAGCTCAGTTGCGGACAATGTCTTTCCCACCGGGTCTTCCAGTTTTATCAGACTGGCAATCCCGTCACAGGCTTCGGATATTTTTGGTTGATCAAATTTCAACCGTTTTAATAAAGGAGCGTCCAGATTATCTTTTCGGGCCTGTTCCAGATCGTTTTTATTGGCATCAATAATAAGATCCATATTAGTTTCCAAGGCCTTAATAATATTTTTCAGTGCCTTATCTTTGATATCTGTTGAAAGTGCCGACATCAAAATAGCAGCATCTTTACATTGCGTGGCTATTGCTTGAATATCCATTTTTTTTCCTTAACTTAAACTTCCTGTTCTTTGATTTTACGCCCTATTCATCCATTAAATTTGTTTTTCTGTCAAGGGTAAAAACCACTTCCAAAAGGGGTAAAAAACACAAAAGTACTAAAAAACAACTAAAAAAGCGGGATTTTATTTCTTAAATTCGGATTGTATTGTCCTATAATATATAGTAAAAGGATTTATTTTTAAATTAACTGGAATATTAAAAATATTCTAGTAATTTCATGGTTTAATAATCAGGCAGACAAAGACAAGCTCTGCTGCAAGGACAAACATTATGAGCAGTCTTGTTCGACTATTGGGATTTTCACTCTCCGGTCAGAGATATGCGTTGCATCTTGATGCTGTTGACAGGGTTATAAGCTCTGTTGAGATAACTCGATTGCCCAATGCACCGGATATTGTTCTCGGAGTGGTGAATGTTCAGGGCCGGGTTCTTCCGGTTTTTAATATAAGAAAACGCTTTGGAATTCCTGATAAAGAAATTGACTTGACCGATCATTTGATTATTGCCCACACAATAAGACGGACGGTCATTCTTTTAACAGACAGCGTAAACGGCGTTATTGAGTGTTCAGAGCAGGAGGTCACTAAAACTGAAAAAATTATTCCCGGCATGGGATATATAGAAGGTATAGTCAAATTCGAAAACGGCATGATCTTCATTCATGATCTCAATCAATTTCTATCTCTTGATGAAGAAAAAGCATTGGATGATGCACTATATCAATAAACCTTTATATAGTGAAAATGAAACAGCAATTTCAGAATCATCACTGAGCTTGATCAGCAAATTTCTATCCGCTAATATGGGACTTTATTTTCCAAAAGAACGTTGGCCGGATCTTAGCCGGGGCATTGTATCAGCCTGCCAAGAGTTTGATCACAAAGACCCGGAATCGTTTATCCAATGGCTTTTATCCTCGTCGCTCACAAAAAGCCGAATTGAGTCCCTGGCAATCCATCTCACCATTGGGGAAACCTATTTTTTCCGGGACAAAAACGTTTTCAATGCTCTTGAAACACACATCCTTCCAAAATTGATGCAAGCACGCCAAAAGACCGGCAAGTGTCTGCGGCTGTGGAGCGCGGCCTGCTCCACAGGTGAGGAGCCATATTCTCTGGCCATATTGCTTTCAAAAATGATCCCGGATTTAAGCGATTGGAATATCACCATTTGTGCGACTGATATTAATCCTCAATTTTTAAAAAAGGCTTTAGGCGGAATTTATACCAAATGGTCATTCCGGGGAACTTCTGAGCGGTTCAAGGACACATACTTCACAAAAACAAAAAACGGACATTACAGGCTTGATCCGCTGATCAAAAAGATGGTCAAATTTTCATACCTTAATCTTATGGATAATTGTTACCCCTCGATAACAAATAATACCAACGCCATGGATTTAATCTTTTGCCGAAACGTACTTATGTATTTTCCACCTGAATATGTCAAAAAGGTTATCAGCCGCATATACCGATCTAACTCAAAGGGAGGATGGTTTGTGGTAAGTCCGGGAGAAATGCCCAACCAATTTCATTCAAAATTTAATACCGTGTACTGCGATGGGGCTATTTTCTACCAAAAAGGCAGCAGTCAAACTTCTTTTAAACAAGATTTCAAAGAAAATCCGGTATTCCCAATCCCGGAAAACCAGCCGAAAAACCAGCTTGATTATCAAAATTATTTTCAGCAAGAACTTCTTTTTTTGGAAAAGACCGATATAACCGATGAAATCATGCCCCAACCGCTGAAAATATCCCCGGAATCTCCCAAATCAACAGAACCGGACAAAAGTTCCAGCAAACAGGCTCTGCAATTATTTGAGAGAGGTGAATATACCAAGGCCGCTGAATTACTCCGTGAACTATTATCAAACGACCAATTCAACGCCGATGCCATGACCTTGCTGGCTCGAACATACGCCAACAAAGGAGACCTGGCCAAAGCGGCACAATGGTGTGAAAAGGCGATTGTCACAGACAAGCTCAACCCGTCCTTCCATTATTTATTATCAACCATCATGGCCGAGATGGGCCGAATGGAAGAGGCGGCATCAGCACTAAAGAACGTGCTTTATCTCGACTATAACTTTGTGCTTGCCTATTTTTCTCTCGGAAATATCAACTGCCGGCTGGGCAAGCTGAAAGAATCAAAAAAAAATTTTGATAATGCCATCTCCATTTTGAGCGGGATGCAAACAGACGATATTGTGCCGGAGTCGGACGGAATAACCGCCGGTCGTCTCATGGAAATCATAAAATTAACATCCGGCCAGGAGGCCGCAAATGAGCAATAATGATTTAATGTCAAAAAAAATAGACTGGGACCGGATTCATCGGCATTTGGACGAATCAAATACTGCTATTGGAAAAGGTTTCCCAGCAGACCCGGACAAAAAAATTAAAATCCTTAAAAAAAGGGCTCAACTGCTTTCCAGGGAAACCGGGAAAATCGAGGGGAAAAAGGCTCAAATTGAAATAGTGGAGTTTGTCCTGGCCTATGAAAATTATGCCATTGAATCCAAGTACATCAGTGAAGTCTATCCATTAAAGGAATTCACAGCCATACCATGCACACCAAACTTTGTTCTGGGTATTATCAACGTTCGCGGAAGGATTATCTCAATTATTGATCTCAAAAAATTCTTTGACTTGCCGGATAAGGGAATTGCCGACTTCAATAAAGTCATCATCATCAGTTCAGAGCTGAACGAATTCGGTATAGTAGTGGACAGCATTACAGATGTAAGGTCCATCATGACAAGTGAAATCCAGCCATCGCTGCCCACTTTAACCGGAGTTCGTGAAGAATATCTCAAAGGTATTTTAGAGGATAGAATCGTTGTGCTTGAGGCGGCAATGATTCTATCTGACTCAAAAATAATCGTTCACGAAGAAGTTGATACATAAGTAAAGGAGAGAGGCAAATGTTCAAAAATATGAGGATCGGCATAAAAATAGGATTTGGTTTTATCGTTATTTTGCTTCTGGCGATGGCGGTGATGTATTTCGGCCACAAAGGCTTGCTCGCAATGGAGGACCGGGTTGACAAGGTTGAAAGCGTTAACCGTCTGGTCAAATACGCGCTCGGGATAAACAGATCAGGTAAGAATTATGCTCTGACACATGATCGGCAGTATGCCGATGAGGTACTTGCCAACCTGGATGGAATGAAAAAGCAGGCCAAAAAGACCAGGGAAAAATTCAAACAGGATGTAAATAAAACTCATATGTCCGAAGTATTAGCCATTACAGATAATTATGACGATGCTTTTCATAAATATTTGGATATTGAAGCACAACAGAAAACACTGGATGCCGACATGGTTCAAGCAGCCCGTGACCTGGAAAAAATAGCTGATGATTTAAAACAGTACCAGAAAAAAGAATACTCCCGGTTACGCGAAAAAAATGCAAGCAAGGCTGAGCAAAACGACATATTGACAAAGTCTGACGATGCAAACCTGATTATCAACTGGATTCATGAATGCAGGCGGAATGAAAAAAACTTTATCTTGCGCAATGATGAAAAGTCTTCTCAACAATTAATCAAAAATATAAAAAATATCATCGACCATGCAACAGATCTTAAACGCCGTTTAGATAAAGAAGAAACTCAAAAAATGGCTGAACAAATTATTATTAAAGCTAAAGAGTACCAAAAGGCTTTTTTCAATTACAAGGAACTAAGTGATGGATTCAAGGTAAATTTAGAAAAAATGATGCATGTAGCAAATTCATTTAATTACATTTGTAAGGAAGTGGAGGCAGACCAGAAAAACAAGATGCTCAACGAGATGGCTTCGGCAAAAAACAGGATGCTCAGCGGCATAATTGCCGCTATTGTTTTGGGAATAATCCTCTCGTTTATCATCATCAGGGCCATTACTATTCCTATTTCCAGGATCACAGAAATTGCAAGAAAAATATCTGACGGTGATTTTACTTATGAAGTAGAAATTGTGCAAAACGATGAAATCGGCCAACTGGCAGATATTTTCAGAAACCTGAAAGAAAGCTTGCAGGAGAAGACACAATTGGCTGAAAAAATATCCAAAGGAGATTTAAATATTAAAGTAAAACCCAGATCAACAAAGGACGTGCTGGGAAATGCCCTGGCAGCCATGACCAAAAGACTTCAGGAACAGTCTGTTTCATTAAAAGAGGCGATTAATGTTATTTCCTCTTCAACTTCTGAAATCGCCGCCACAGTTACCGAGCTTGCCACCAGTGTCTCGGAGACTGCTACGTCAGCAAATGAGACCACCACCACAATGGAGGAAATAAAACAGACTGCGGACCTTGCCAATAAAAAATCAAAAACTGTTTCCGAAAATGCTCAACAGGCCCAGCAAATATCAATTACAGGCAAGCAGGCCACAGATGAAACCATTGATGGAATGAGCCGGATAAAAACCCATATAGGATCTATTGCCGAATCAATTGTAACGCTGAGCGAACAGAACCAGGCCATCGGAGAAATCATTGCCACGGTGGATGACATTGCAGAGCAGACAAACCTGCTCGCGGTTAACTCCTCTATTGAGGCAGTTAAAGCAGGTGAGATGGGCAAGGGTTTTTCCGTGGTAGCCCAGGAAATCAAGAGCCTTGCAAAACAATCCAAACAGGCCACCAAAAGGGTGAGGACAATACTCAACGAGGTACAAAAAGCCACCGGCAAAGCAGTCCTGGTGACTGAAGAGGGAAGCAAGACTGTTGAAGAAGGAATAAAACAAGCCAGGAAATCAGGGGATGCAATCTCAACCTTGACAGGCAGCATTACCACAGCTGCCCATACAGCGATCCAGATTGCGGCGTCAAGCCAGCAGCAGTTGGTTGGAATGGACCAGGTGGGAATGGCAATGATGAACATCAAAGAAGCCAGCGCCCAAAACGCATCCGGCACCAAGCAACTGGAAATCGCGGCCCGGAACCTGGACGAGCTGGGCCAAAAACTCAAGCAGAAAATGGAATGGTATAAGTTTGAAGCATAAGAAAAGGGAGTCTCATGGGCTTAACAAACAAAGATCTGCTGAAAAGACTCCGGGCCGCCTTTAAGGCTGAGGCTGAAGACCGCCTGAAAATAATCAACTCCGATCTGGTCGAACTGGAGAAAAAACCTGCAGGTGACAAGTATGATGAAGTGATTGAATCCATATTCCGGCAAACCCACAGCCTGAAGGGTGCAGCACGCTCTGCAGACCTGCCTGTGATAGAAAAAATTTCAGGGGCACTTGAGGACATATTTTCAGCATTAAAACGAAATGAGATTAAAATTTCGTTTGAAATGACAAATGTGCTTTATGATGCAACTGACACATTAGCGGACTTAGCCGCTACTCCCGAAAGTGAACATACAAATGTTCATGGAAATCAGATTTCCAAAATCATAAAACAAATCAAAGAGCTGAGTTCAGGCAAAAGCGTGAACGAAACCAAACCTGTTGAAAAAGAACCCAAGCCAGTTGATAAGCTTCTTCCGGCCATGGCAATAAAAAAAACACAAAAAGAAATTGCACCACAGCCAGAACCTGCCGCCCCTCAGAAGAAAGGACAGGAAGCTTTCAAAGAGGCTGATCCTCAAACACAAACCATAAGGGTCTCCATAAACAAACTGGATTCGCTCATGCTGCAAGCAGAAGAGATACTCCAAGCCAAACTTTTGGCAAACAGACACAAAAACGAGCTTCAGGATCTTATTGAAATGCTGGAGTTGTGGAAAAAGGACTGGGCACAGATAACAACGGCCACACATGCTTTGTCACAAATGATTAACAAAGAAACAGAACCTGGCAGAAAAAAAAAGACCGCCCTGGTATCCTTATCCAAGTTGATAGAGTTGATTGAATCAAATCAAAACCAGTCAAGATTATTTGAAGACAGGCTCCTTGCTCTTTTTAAATCAGCGCATCAGGATAAGAGGCTGGTCGGCGAACTTGTGGACAGGCTGCTTGAAGACATGAAGGACGTGCTGATGCTTCCCTTTTCTTTTTTTCTGGAAATGATCCCCAAAATAGTGCGTGATCTTGCACGCGATCAAAACAAGAAAGTCAAGGTATCAATGGAGGGCGGAGATGTTGAAATAAACAGAAAGATTCTGGAAGAAATGAAAGACCCGCTGATACATTTACTTCGCAACTGCGTGGACCATGGAATTGAAAAATCAGAAATAAGAAAGAAAAACAAAAAACCGGAAACCGGAACGGTTAATGTCATAATCAGCCAGACAAACAGTGACAAGATTGAAATTATTATATCCGATGATGGAGAGGGAATTGACATAAAAAAAGTAAAAGAAGCAGCCATCAAGAAAAAAGTCATATCCAGACAGGAAGCAAGTGAGCTTTCCGAAAAAGAGGCTCTTGATCTTATTTTTCAATCAGATGTAACAACAAGCTTGATCATAACCGACATATCCGGAAGGGGACTGGGTATGGCCATAGTACGCGAAAAAATCGAAAGACTTGGCGGCGAAGTTTCTGTTGAAAGCACCCCTGGCAAAGGAACTAAGTTCCGGGCACTTCTTCCCATAACACTTGCCACCTTCAGGGGCATACTTGTGTCGGCTGGGGAACAGCAGTTTATCATACCAACGGTGAATGTTGACCGGGTGGTTAGAGTCAGGCCTGATGACATTAAAACCGTTGAAAACAAGGAAACCATTCTTCTAAACGGCAAGACCGTGCCGCTGGTGCGGCTTGATGACGTACTGGAAATCCATCACAAAGAAAGAGTATCCGCATCGGAAACATACCCTGCTCTGGTCCTTGGAACCGGGGAAAAAAGGATTGCCTTCAGCCTTGACAAGGTATTGGATGAAGAAGAAATCCTGTTTAAAAGCCTCGGCAAACAGCTCTCCCGTGTCAGAAACATATATGGTGCAACGGTACTTGGAAACAGAAAAGTGGTACCTATTTTGAACGTCATGGACTTGATGAAATCAGCAGTACACATAAGCCCCATGTCCGCAGAAGTCCCAGTTCGCATGGAAGAACAAGAATCAGAAAAGATATCCGTTTTGGTTGCTGAGGACTCCATTACATCGCGCATGCTTTTGAAAACCATTCTGGAGTCAGCCGGATATCAGGTAAAAACCGTGGTTGACGGCTTAGAGGCGTTAACAGAACTCAAAGAAGGCGAATACAATTTATTGGTATCAGATGTTGATATGCCCAGAATGAACGGGTTTGTGCTTACCGGAAAAATCCGTGAGGACAAAAAACTTGGTGATCTGCCGGTGATACTTGTAACCGCACTCCACTCCCGCGAAGACCGAGAGCGCGGAATTGACGTTGGCGCAAATGCATACATTGTCAAGAGCAGCTTTGACCAAAGCAATCTATTGGAAGTGGTCAAAAAATATATTTAGCAGGCAGGAAATTATTATGATTAAAGTCCTGATAGTCGATGATTCACATACAACCATGGAATATCTAAAATATCTTCTTGATTCGGACGATGAAATTATGATTGTGGGAATTGCGCAAAACGGTAAACAAGCAATTGAATTATCAAAAAAAAAGCAGCCTGACGTGATTCTGATGGACATCAACATGCCCAAAATGAACGGATTTGAGGCAACCCGCATCATTATGGAAAACAATCCCGTGCCCATCATTATTATGAGTTCAATCCATGATATTAAAGATACTGCCGTAGTATTCCGAGCCATGGAAGCCGGTGCTGTAACCCTTTTAAACAAACCATGGGGGATGGATCATCCCGACTATAAACGTGATTCTGAAGATCTGCTTCAAAATATAAAATTAATGTCGGAAGTAAAGGTGATCAAACGCAGCAAATCAATACGGGAACCGGCAAGAATGCCTGAGACGAGACCTCCTGTGGCAAGACCCGTGGTCAAACCCGTGGCCAAACAGATAGCAAAATCCGGCAGAATCAGTGTTATAGCAATAGGCGCATCTGCGGGTGGACCTCTTGTTTTACAGGAAATTCTTTTAAAAATACCCAAAAATTTTCCCGTTCCCATATTGATTGTTCAGCATATTTCAAGCGGCTTTATAGACGGCTTAATAAAGTGGCTCGGCCAAACCACTGAATGTACAATTCAACTGGCAGCTCACGGGGAGATATTGCTCCCGGGTCATGTCTATTTTGCACCGGACGATTATCACATGGGAGTCAACAACTCAAACCAAATCATCTTGAGCAAGGCTGAGCCGGAAAACAGCTCCAGACCCGCCATATCGTTTCTCTTCAGGAGCATGGCAAAAGTGTATGGTGCCGAAGCATCCGGTGTCTTGCTTACGGGCATGGGTAAAGACGGGGCTGATGAATTGAAACTCATGAGAGACAAAGGAGCTGTTACAATTGCACAGGACAAAAAAAGTTCATTGGTTCACGGTATGGCCGGAGAGGCGATAAAACTTGATGCGGTCATGTATGAACTTTCCCCGGAAAGTATTTCTGATAAACTGATATCAATTGTTCAATAACAATTGATATTAAATATTAATAAAATGATCATTGAATAAAACAATCAAAGGAATGAAGCATGAAGGATGATGTCCATTTATTAATTGTGGAAGACAGCCCCACTCAGGCTCTGAAAATTCAATATTTTCTGGAGCAGAACGGCTACAAGGTCTCAATGGCTAAAGATGGCGAACAGGCGCTTGTCATGTTAAAAGATATTATCCCCACAATCATCATATCCGACATTGTTATGCCCAAGATGAACGGCTATGAACTCTGTGACGAGATCAAGAAAAACGATAAGTTAAAGGATATCCCGATAATTCTTTTGACAAGCCTTTCCGAACCGGAAAACGTTATTAACGGACTGGTTTGCGGAGCCACAAACTTTATTGTCAAACCTTTTGATGAACAATTTTTGCTGTCGCGAATCAAGTACATCCTCATAAACAAGGAAATGAGAGACAGTGCCTTCTCGCAGATGGGCATTGAAATATTTTTCAGAGATAAAAAATATTTTATATCTTCCGAACGAGTGCAGATGATAGACCTGCTGCTTTCTACATATGAAGTTGCCATTCAAAAAAGCCACGATCTTAAAAAGGCTAACCAGGAACTTGAGCAAATCAAGGATGAACTGGAACGGCGTGTGCTGGAACGGACGGCTGAACTTTCAAAATCTAATGTTCAACTGCAAAAAGAAATTGAGGAAAGAAAGCATGTTGAAGAAGCGTTGCGGCAATCTGAGAATAAGCTGGCGATCAAAAATCAGATATCTCAAGTCTTTATCACTGCGTCTGACGACAAATTATTTGAAAATGTTCTGCAGGTTGTTTTAAAAGCCTTAAAAAGCGAATATGGTATCTACGGATACACTGATGAATCTGGTTCATACACATGCTCTTCTGTTACAAGTGAGGTTAAAAAAGAGTGCGAGATGTCGAATAAAAATATCATATGGCCCCACGCGTCATGGGCCGGCATCAGTGGCAATGCAGTTAGCGGGAAGGAAACCTTGTATTCCAACGAACCCTTCCGGGTGCCGGAAGGTCATATTCAAATAACAAGAATCCTGAATGTTCCCATTATCCACAGAGGAAATGTTATAGGCAATATAATGGTCGGAAATAAGAAAACAGACTATGACAATAGCGATGTCCAGCTAATGGAGTCAATCGCCGGGCATCTTGCACCCCTTCTCAATGCAAAGTTACAAAAAGACAAACAGACAAAAGAGCGTAAAATGCTTGAAGCCCAACTGCAACAAGCACAACGAATGGAATCCATTGGCACCCTTGCAGGTGGTATAGCCCATGATTTCAACAACATACTTTTTCCCATTGTAGGCCATACGGAAATGCTTTTGGAAGATGTCCCTGAAGGCAGCTTATGGAGGGATGATCTGAATGAAATTTATATTGGAGCCCTTAGGGCAAGGGACCTTGTTAAACAAATTCTTACTTTTTCACGTCAAGAAAGCATTGAATTAATACTGACAAAGACTCAGCCTATTATTAAAGAAGTATTAAAACTTATCAGATCCACAATTCCTACAACAATTGAAATAAAACAAAATATTGAAACCGATTGTGGCTTAGTCAAAGCTGATCCCACACAAATTCATCAGATTATGATGAATCTTACAACCAATGCTTATCATGCTATGCAAGATATTGGCGGTGAATTGAAAGTTAGTCTCAAAGAAGTTAAATTGAGCAGGAATAACGCAATAATCCCTGATATGCTGCCAGGAACCTATGCTTGTTTGACAGTGGCTGATACCGGTATAGGTATGGATAAAAATATAACTGAAAAAATCTTTGACCCGTTTTTTACCACAAAAGAAAAAGGCACAGGCATGGGACTTTCAGTGGTGCATGGCATTGTGAATAGAATGGGTGGAACTATCCGGGTACATAGTGAGCCTGGCAAAGGCAGTGAATTCAATGTCTATTTTCCTGTAGCGAGGAGTTCTTCTGAAGAACAGGATTCTCTAACAAAAAAGTTAATTCAGGGAGGCACAGAAAGACTTTTGCTTGTGGATGATGAAAATGCAATCATTTTAATGGAGAAAAGGATGCTGGAGCGTTTAGGATACCAAATTACTTCATGTACCGACAGCATTGAAGCTCTTGAAGTTTTTCACACAAATCCCGATAAATTTGACTTGGTGATTACAGACATGGCAATGCCAAACATGCCGGGAGATAAATTATCTGCTGAGATGGCAAGAATACGCCCTGATATCTCCATATTGCTTTGCACAGGATTCAGTGAAAGAATTTCTGAAGAAAAAGCAGCGTCTTTGGGCATTAAAGGTTTGTTGATGAAACCGATTGTAATGAGGGATTTTGCCCAGAAAATTCGTGACGTGCTGGATGAATCTGTGCCGGCCTCATAGAGAGGACAGAGAGGTTAATGTTTTCAAGCAAGACTTCAAACGTTTGCCTTTGGCTTTTTGAGAATTCAAGCCTTAATCAAGTAAATTTAGTGTAGAACTTAACAATACGTCGCAGATTTAATACTATTAATGGATAAATGGTCGCATAATCGCAACCACTCAAAACAAATAGGCACTTTTCCAAATCATAACCAGCTAAATTTATAGATTTTTCAGAAAATATTGACAAGTATGTTTTTTGGCATGCATTATGCTATCTATACAAAACTGGGATTTAAGTTTTAAGATGACTCTAAATCAAGGAGAGGTTGAAAAATGGAAAAAGTAGTGGTTGTCGGATGCGGTTCATATATGGACCAGGGATATGGCTGCCCGGGCGAATGGCGTTGCTTGAAGGCAGCCGCACAGGGCGATGGCACATTCGAAAATCCATCCCAGGTTATTGGTTTTGTCAAATGTGAATGCCCCGGACGAACCGTTGTTCCCAGTATTGGCATGGCAATGAAATTGTCTGAAATCAAACCTGATAAAATATATTTGAGTTCCTGCCTGGCCAATGCCGTTCCGGGATGTCCCTATACCGGTGCAAAGGACCTGGCAGACATCATAGAAAAGAAAACCGGAATTGGTGTTGTTGTAGGTACCCACGATTACCATTAAAAATTGAAAGGAATGATCAATGGCAGAAGCTGTCATTAGGCTTGGAAATAAAAACCGAAAAAATATTTTTTTGAACAAAGTCAAAGAATTGCTGCCTGAAGGCGGCAATTTAAGTGCTTGTTTAACTTGCGGCGCTTGCGCCTCAGGGTGTCCTGCCACAGGACTTGATAATATGGATCCCAGAAAATTTCTTCGAATGGCTGCGTTAGGTATGGATGATGAAATCGCCAAATCTGACTGGCCCTGGATGTGTACCATGTGCCAGCGTTGCATTTATGTATGTCCCATGCAGATCGATATCCCCCAATTGGTCTTTAATGCCAGAGCACTTCGCCCCAGAGAAGAAAGACCTACAGGTATCCTTGGGTCCTGTGACATGGCCCTGAGAAATGAAAGTACAAGTGCCATGGGAGCCTCTCCGGAGGATTTTGAATTTGTCGTCGGTGATGTATTGGAAGAATACAGGGAGGCTCAGCCTGAATTCGCAGATATGCAGGCCCCTATTGATAAAGAAGGTGCTGAATTTTTTCTGAACCAGAATTCCAGGGAACCTGTGACAGAACCTGACGAAATGATACCCCAATGGAAAATTCTTCACTTGGCTGGCGTTGACTGGACCTATGGCAGTCGAGGATGGGCAGGTGAAAACTATTGCATGTTCCTGGCGGATGACGATGCATGGAAAAAGGTAACCGGAACAACAGTGGATCAGGCCAACAAGCTTGGGTGTAAGACCTTTCTCAATACCGAATGAGGTCACGTAACATTTTCAGTCCGGGCCGGAGTGAAAAAATACAACCTTGAGCATAACTTTGAAATTAAAAACATATATGAATATTATGCAAAATGGATCCGTGAAGGAAAACTAAAGGTCAATTCCGATTGGAATAAAGATCTTAAAATAAAATTTACCGTACAGGATCCATGTCAAATTGTCAGAAAAAGCTATGGTGATCCCATTGCCGATGATTTGCGTTTTGTTGTAAAATCGGTTGTTGGAGAAGAAAATTTTGTAGATATGCAGCCAAACAAATCTAATAATTATTGTTGCGGCGGCGGCGGCGGTTTTCTCCAATCAGGGTTTAAAGAGGAGCGACTCGAATACGGAAGATTAAAAGACAATCAAATCAAGGCCACAGGGGCCGATTATTGCATTGCAGGCTGTCATAATTGTCATGCCCAGATCCATGAACTGAGCGAGCATTATGGTGGGAATTACCCTGTAGTTCATCTATGGACTTTGATTTGCCTGTCATTAGGAATATTAGGGCCAAATGAGCGGGAATATCTGGGAGATGACTTGAAAGATGTTAACGTATTTCACCCGGAAACGGCTCTTTAACCTCCAAAACCATCAAGCTAAAAAATGAATATTGGATCGGAGGGGAAGTCCCAACAGTGACCTCCCCTCCAGACCAAAGAACCTTTCTTATGTGTCCATACACAGTCCCATATCACTTTTATCAATTGATAAATACCAAACCAATGCCTTCTTCATTTTGTCATTTGACCTTATTTCCACCAGCCTAATTCATTAATAGAAAATGATTGATTAGGCTTGATGTTAAGGCCGTTTTCCAGAATAAAGTCCACCGTCCTTTTTTTAGCTGCCAATTTCCGGAAGACTCCGCGTTTAACAAGTTTCTTACACATACCCATCTAATGTTATAATGTTATGAGGCACTCAGATATTTTTCTTGATTAAGCCTAATCAATAACAAACAATGCTGAATAAATTGCTTCAAATAATGAAATCAAAATTCAATTTATCCAAAAAGAAATATTCCCGGAAGTTGAGTGATTGATAAAAAAATTAAAGCGCATTCCAGGATCGTTTATAGAAACCCGTGAATGCGCTTTATTCAAATTTAAAACTATATGAAATTGATTAACTCTGCCTAATGATGGGAATCTCCACTATCATTCAGGGTGTCATAAACTGCTTTTAAAACACAGAATGTCATGCCGGCACCCAGAATACCAATGGCATACCAGAATCCACCAAAGAAGATTCCGTGCCCGATATCCCATGCCCATTCAAAACAAAATGGAAACATAATCTTTCTCCTTTATGCAAAAAAGGTTATTCCGTCTCTGCCACTGGATTTGAATTAAGTTCCTGCTCCTGGGGGAAAACAGGAAGGTAACGATATGTAATGGCAATCAGGATGATTCCATAGGCCACGGGCAGAACAGTAGTTGCAACTTCCTGCCAGCTTGGAATATAAAGTGCCCAGGTATCAAAACTCATTACCGGAACCGCCATGATTTGAAGAACCATGACCCATCTGTTCAGACAAACCCCGATAACACCAAGAGTAATTGCAATAAGTCTCAAAGCCGGATTTTCACGCGTTGATTTTTTGATAAGAATCAAACCCGGAACAATGCCGCATAATACAATTTCAGTCAGCAGTATCCAGTATCCATAAAAACTGTTGTCAGTATAAAAATGACTTAGCTTAAATCCAAGACTTGGGACTGTTACGCTTGCCCAGTAAATGGTATCAATAATTTTGGCAACGATATAGGTGGTTATCATCCAACCGGATATTTTGGCCAGAAGATTTACAACATTATCTTTAACCAGTTTTTTTCCGGTAATAACTTCAGTTATTTTTGTCACCAGAAGGGTAAAGCAAGGACCGAATGCAGCCGCAGACCATGTAAACAAAAAGAAAGTCCAGGGCCAGATCAACAGACCTTCCCTGACGGCAAAAGGACGGCCATACATTACGCCTGCAACCCCGCCAAGAGATCCTTGATGAAAAAAAGAAAGAAAAGCACCGGTTGCGGCAAAAATAGCCATCACACCATGCATATTATGTGCAAGGTGATGAAAAAACGGCACTTTGTTAGCCTGACGGTTTTCAAGAATATTGGGGATAAACTCAATAGTCAATACCGCAAAATAACAAGACAGGCAAAATGCCACCTCTGTCAACATTGAATGAACATTGGCATGCCAGAAAATAAACCAGCCCCGAAGCGGCTGTCCAATATCAATGGCAAGAATCAGCAATGCCGAACTATAACAGATAAAACCGATGATAACGGCAAAATTTATGATATTTTTCAGCTCATCAATTTTAAAAATATATCGCAACAGCCCTGTAAAAAATGCGCCCCCCCCAACTGCAATGACGGCAAGATCAGCCCAGATCCAAAGGGCAAATCCGTAATAATCATTCATATTGGTCTGGTTCAGGCCTTTAAACCAGCAAAGGAACATGGCATAAACGCCCCAAAGAAGTACGGCACCAACGATTGCAATTCCAATGGTGAATTTTGGAAATGAACACCGTTTTGCACCTTCAGGTATTAATGCAGAATCCATATTTATTCACTCCTAAATAAGATTTCGGATATCTTAATCATGGGATGAAGACCCATGATGATTCTTAAATTTATCCCACTCGCCATCCAGGTAATTATCACCTGCTTTTCTAACCCATTCGCGTTCGGAAAGATAATAAACTTTTGGATTGGTTCCAAGTCGTTCAAGAAGCCTGAATACTTTAGGATTTCTTGATTTTCCGACCACATGTTTGTTTCTTGGATCAGGGTGGGGATCAGGTTTGACAATCTTATGGACCTGATGATCGGGATTATTAAGATCCCCGAATACAATTGCACCTGCCGGACAAGCTGTGGTGCAGGCAGTCTGATATTCGTGTTCCTCAATATCATCACGGCCTTCAACGTATGCAGTATCCCTTGCAGCCTGGTATCTGTGATAACAGAAGCTGCATTTTTCCACGACCCCTCTCATCCTCGGAGATACATTGGGACTCAGGTATTTTTCCATGCCTTCGGGCCATTTGGGGTCCCACCAGTTAAAATACCTTGCATGATAGGGGCATGCTCCCATGCAATATCGACATCCAAAACAGCGTGTATAAATCTGGCTGACAATTCCCGTATCATAGCCATAGTCGGTTGCAGTGGCAGGGCAAACGGAAACACAAGGAGAGTGACCATGATCACCTTTTCCTCCGCAGTGCTGACAAGGCCTTGGTACATATGCAATTTCAGTATCAGGAAAGGATTTACCATTTGTTAATTTATAAACACGCATCCAGGTGATGCTATCCTTTTTATTGGACTCATCCTCCTTAAACGGAACATTGTTCTCAGACATGCACGAAACCATGCACGACCCGCATCCGGTGCATTTGTCCAGATCAATAACCATTCCGAACTTATGTGCTTTGTTATTTTCTTGTTTCATTAAGAACCTCTTTAGCAATTTATCCTTAATTTAGGCCTTGGAAATTTTTGCTTTAATTCCAAAGGCAGCATCCAGTCCTGAACCAGATTCAATTACCGGGCCGATTAAGTCATTTACATTGATACCTTTGTTTGACACATACTTATTATCAAAGGTATGACCAAGGCCTTTGACCATTCCGATCACACCCGGCATCATTCCTTCGTTAAAATTTACCATCACACGGGCTGAGCCCATGGGTGTTGTCAATGTAGCATAACCATTATCTTTAAGACCAAAGCCCCTGGCAGTTAAAGGATTAATCTCTACAAAACTGTCCATGCCTTTTAAAACCTTATCTGAAACCGTCTTAACGGCAAAAGGAGATGCAGAAGTTCCTGAACTGATCAGTCTTATGTTGTCAATGGGGATCAATGTAAGCTCATAATCTCCCTGGGCCTGAACCTTTGCAGGGTTATCGGCAATAAAAGAGACATTAACAGATACTAAACGGGTTGGAACGCCTTCGGACAAAACAGCATAACCGTCTTCTGACAAGGCATCCCAGATGCCAGGAGTAACACTTTCCAGACATTGTTCATAAGATTCCCAGTCAAAGCTCCGGGCAATATTGCCTTCCAAGGCTTTTGCAATCAAGATGAGAGTATCTCCGGGATTTTTCGTGTTAAATACCGGTTTGCTCACAGGCTTGGTCAGCCCTACAACCTTCTTTGAAAGCCCGCCACCTGAAGGAACGTCTTCAAGTCGTTCAATGAACGTATGGCTTGGCAGAATAATATCCGCTTGTTTTGCTGTTTCATCAAGGAACGAAGAAAAGCTCACAACAAAAGGAATTTTTTCAAAGGCCTGCTTGATACGCTTGGAATCATGCAACTCGTAACACGGATTTGCATTGTAGACAAAAAGAGCTTCAACAGCAGGTTTTGAAGATTTGGTTATTGTTTCAAAAAGCTGGTTGATTTCTTGTCCTGCTCTATTTTTTGCAACTCCGGTATCTGCAACGCCATCCATTAATTTATTCGGAAACTTAAGATACTCATTTTGGGGCTGGACAAAAACACCACCCTTTTTATTGATATTGCCCACCAGACAGTTCAAGGTATGAACAGCAACAAGTTCTTTCAGACTTTGGGAACCATTGCCACGGCCTTTGCCAAAAACTGCAACCGGCATCTTTGATTTGGCAAACAAAGTGGCGATTTTTTCAATATCAGAGACTTTTACCCCGGTAATTTCAGACGTTTTTGCAGGAGTATAATCCTTTTGGAGCAATGCATCCAATTTGTTCAATCCACCTTTAAAATTAGCTGCAGCTGCACTGTCAAACAAGTTGTTTTTCAAAATAACCGCGCACATTCCAAGGGCCAGATCCGCTTCGGTTCCAGGTTTTATGGGTATCCATTTATCAGCATTTGCAGCAGTATTGGATAACCGAGGCTCAATTTGATAAAGTTTTGCATGCCTTTCTTTTCTGGATGCATTTGCCTTAAAGCAATTAACAGGAGACCCCCAACCTTCGATGATCCCTGCGCCAAAGCTTAAAACAAAACTTGAATTTTCAAGATCGAATCCAATTGTATTCCCTTTACCATGTACTGTTGCTGCCGTCATTTCAAGATAAGATTCAAGGCTTGGCATGGTATAAAAATTGGGAGAACCAAATGTTTTGAGCAAGCGTTTAAACAGGCCGCAAACCGATCCCTGATCATTATCTGTGATGCAGGCAAGTTTTTCAGGTGATCCGCTTTTCCGTATAGCAGAAAGTTTTTCAGCGACAAGTGCAATAGCATCATCCCAGGATATTTCTTCGAAGTTATCACCATTCTTTTTTAATGGAGTTTTAACTCTTGAAGGGTCATACAAATACTGAAGACCGGCAATTCCATGAAGGCAGGCACCGCCGGCATTTATAGGATGGTCTGCAAGGCCTTCAATTTTAACGGGCCTGTCGTCTATTTTCCTGACATTTATACCACAGCTTCCGGGACAGAGGCTGCAAACCGAACTTTCATATTTTACTTCTCCGTCAACAGGGACAGGAGTCCATGGCCAGTTCTGGGTCCAGATGGAAGAATCATCTGTAAGTTTAATCCCCACAGGGGAAACTGCAATACCCGCAACTGCGCCAAGTCCCAATCCCAAGAAGCTTCTTCTGTCAACTTTCATAAATTATTCCTCTATAAAGTTTTGAATTCTTGTGTTTCAGGTGTTTTTACTTGTGGCACTGGAAACAATATCCCTGGTGGCCTGTTTCCTCTTTGTGACACTCTGCGCAGTCATCCATCTTCATACGATCCCAGGAATGTTTTTTAATTCCCCAGATATTTTTACCCCAGATATCACGACTATAGCCGGTAATTCTGTTCTCTTCATAGGGTCTTGAAGATGTTGATTCTCCAATCGGGCCATGACATGCTACGCAATCCATACCAGCAGCCTGGGTGTGTGCCGCATGGGAGAAAAAGACACAATCCGGTTGTTGCGAATAAATATACCATGGGATTTCTTTCTCATTTGCCACATACTCTTCTACGAACAGGGCCTCATCTTCTGTCTCACCCAATGGCTCTTCAGAATGACAATCCAGGCAGGCAGCGAGCTTGGGGATACCGGTAAAACTGCCGTCTTCTCTAAAAGAATGACAAGCATCACAATCACCGGCCTCACCAACATGAAGCGCGTGATCAAAATTAAAAGGTTGCTCTTTTTTTGAATAGAGCAATTTGGGAAACAACAGAGTACCGGATAAAAAGCATACAACAAATGCAACAATAAAAAAGATGATGCCAAGTCCTAATCCTTTATCATCTTTTGCATCTCCGGCAGTGCATTCCCCCGCACTCTCCATAGAACCATTTTCAGTTTTGTTTTCTATTTCACTCATGAAAACTCCATCAATTTAAAATGTTGATGATACGTTAACCATTTTATCCGGGCCACAATCTATCAAAGCTTTAACCCGGACTATTTCCTTTGCAGACAGTTATCTTAAACTGTTTTGCAATCACGTCCATAATTTGCGTTAATCTATATTAATATCTTGTTTTCTTGTCAAGACAAATTAAGACAACACCGGCAATGATCAAGGATGGTTAAGCGTAACTATGAAGCCCGCTAAGCAAATAATTTACTCCGAAATAAGTAAACAAAACAGCTATGAAACCGATAATGGAAACCCAGGCAAGCTTTCTGCCATACCAGCCTTTCATCATTCTTAAATGCATAAAAATAGCATAAACAAACCAGGTGATAAGAGACCAGGTTTCTTTGGGGTCCCAGCCCCAGTACTTACCCCATGCTGAATTGGCCCAGACCGCACCGGTAATAATGCCGATGGTAAGGAAAAGAAATCCGAAAACCACCATCTGATACGTCAATTCATCAATGAGTTCCCACGAAGGAAGCTTTGCAAATATGGATTTGGCATCAGGGTTTTTGGGTTTGACAAAATACATGATACTGAAACCGAAAGCTACGGCAAAACCTGAATAACCTAAAAAACAGGTAATGACATGGGCGATGAGCCAATTGCTTTTCAGTGCCGGGATTAAGGGGGAAATTTTACTGCTGATATCAGGAGAAAGGGATGCATAGGCAATGGCAAGAAATACCAGGGGAGATGCAAATACGCCGATAATACGTTCTTTGTATTTTAGTTCAACAAAAATATAAAGGATGGCAACCGTCCAGGAAAAAAACACCAGGGATTCATACATATTGGCAAAAGGTGCATGACCGTATCCCATCTGATAAGACTCGATCCACCGTAGAATGATGCCGGCGGTATTCGCCAAAAACCCTATTACCAGAACAATAAAACCAAGTTTTGAAAGGACTTGCTTTTTAAAGGTAAAAGACCCGATATAAAAAACCGAGGCCAGCGCATAAATAAATGTTGCAGACGATAATGCAAGAGAACTATTCATAAGAATTACTTATCCTTTAATTTTGTTACAATTTTTTGAATTTTAAGTTTCATTCCCTGGCGGTTTCGATTGGTGCTGCCTGAAACAAAAACCTTTGAACCATTGCCTTGGGAGGATTTAATTTCAATATAACAGGACTGATGCGACATAAAAAAAGTAATCCAGCATCCGATAATCATCAGGATAAAGCCTGAATAAACATACCATATTCCAGGATCTTTGGTAATCTGAAGACCTGTATAGTATTTTTTTTCAAATTCTTTGATGACAAAGGCAAAGGTCCCTTTTCTCATCTTATCAAAAGTCGGGAATTTGACGGGAATACCAATTTGAAAACTTTTGCCGTCATTTTGTGTGATTCTTCCTATAAATGCTTCTCCAAGATTATGACCTCTGAAATCAAAATGGGGCAAAAACCCTTCAAGCTTGAATAATCCCTGGTCCTGGGGCAATTGAATTTCATCTCCGATTTTTACGATTTTGCTTGTAACATGGTTGTCAGAATGTTGGATCATATCAAGCTGGACCCTGTCCGGTTTAGCCGTGCCGTAAGAGGATTGAAAAATATTGATGCCTTTGTATCTGAGAGGATGATTGACAAGGATATCTTTGGTAAAGCTTTCTTTGCCGTTCTCAATTATCGTCAAATTTGATTTAAACTCTTCAGGTGCGCCTGTATCATAAAATTTAACATCAAAGTCATTACACCGGATGGAAAAATCAAGTTTTACCGGCACTCTTTTTTTAACGACAAAAACCGTGTCAGAGGTTTCTCCCTCATCCAATTGCAGGTTGGCCTTGAATCCAAAAACAGACCCGATTAATGCCCCGATGAGCAACAAAAGAATACTGGAATGAACTACATACACACCAATTCTTGTCCACCTTCCTTTTTCCGCATACATCATTATCCCGGTGTCGTTTTTCTCTTTAATGACTTTTCCAATTGTTTTGAATAAAACGCTTTCATAAGCTTCGGACAAGGATGAAGCATCTTTATCAACCGTAAAAGCTTCACAATTTTTCAGTTTCCTGAATCGTTCAGGATTAAATGTAATTTTTTTGGGAAAAATAATTTTCCATGTAAAGGAAAGCCTTTCAATTGAACACACAACTATATTGATACACAGCATAAAGATCAGGGCAAGAAACCACCATGCATTATACATATCATCAATATTTAAAACCTTAATCAGTTTATAAAACGCTTCGCCATAAAGTTTTACATATTGCTGGCCTGTTCCATTCTGAAGGATAACCGTTCCGATAATAGATGTGCTGGCAAGAAGCACAAGCAGATAAACGGTCAGTTTTACAGAACAAAAAAACCGCCAGATTAATTCGGGAATTGTTTGATTTTTTTTCAAAATTTTTTCTTTCTTTCTTGTTTGTTTTTTTTCGATACGATAAAGGGCCGTCAAAGTTTTTTTGATTAACTAAAAAAAACAGTCGTTATCATCATTTTATAATCACGGCTATAGCCATGACAATCAGGTTAAAACTCTTTTTTGTATATCAAAATTATCCTTTGTCCGCAAAATATTTTCACATACATGATTAATTGATAATGTTCCGTATTCCCAAATTAAAAAAGCTTTTAATTTTTACGTTTTGAGTCTTCTATATACTTATCAATTCTTAAAAACGGAATATACAAAGAATCCAAAGTAAGGATATGATCTATCAACCAGTCTCTTAATTCTTTTATGACCTCACCTGTTAAATTTCCAATATCGTCGGAAATCTCTCGCCGCAAAGTGATGGATGCCTTGGTAAATTGGCGATGTGCCTTTGCATGGGCTCCGAAGTCAGGATATCCTTTTTTTTTCAAGTATCTTTCTTCTGAACTGAAATAAAATTTACTGTATTCGTTTATATCGGAAATCATATTGATACAGTCTTTGTTGTCTGTTTTTGTTTTTTTCATGTCAATCAACTGGTTGAACAATTCAAACATCTTTTTCTGATGCACATCTATTTCTTCAATATCAACGCTATATTTGGGGTCCCACTCTATTTTTTCAATATCAATCATTTTTTATCTCCTTTTATTCTTCTTTCAAAAAACATTGTTCCCAAAACAGCTATAGAAATAATAATGGCAACTAAGACTGCAAAATTAAACCCACTATCGCCAAATTTTGGATAAATCAAAAAAGGAACAATATATAAATATAACACCATATGAAAGATACCAATTCCAATAATACGAAATATGATCTTTTTTTTCATTCAATAGACTCAAGTAATTTGTTGTGAATATTATCAAATCCGCCATTTGACATGATTAAAACAAGATCGTTACTTCTTAATTCAGGCTTCAAGAAATTTATAACTGCATCACTGTTTTCAAAATGATATGCCGATATCCCCTTTGTCTCTATGTCTGCCACAAGTTTTCGGGTGGAAAATTTTTCTTTTTCAGGTATATTTTTTTTAACTCCCGGCTCACAAACACACACCATATCTGCATCCAAAAATGAATCAGGATAGATATCTTGAAAAACATTTCGCATGCTTGTGTTTGTTCTGGGTTCAAACACTGCAATCACCCTGCCGTCTTTATAGAATGGTTTTACCGCCTTAATGGTTTCTCTGACTGCTGTGGGGTGATGGGCAAAATCATCCATTACCGTAATACCGTGTTTTATGCCCCTAACCTCCTGTCGTCTTTTGATGCCGGAAAAAGTTTTCAAAGCACGGCATACGATTTGATCATTAATGCCGATCCTATGGGCTGCAGCAATGCAGGCAAGACAATTAAACAGGTTATGCCGGCCAACCAGGTCTGTTTCAACACAAATGGCTTTATCAGGCCCTTGAACATCAAAAAAAGTTTTTGATGTTTTTTGCATATGATTTGAAAAAGACCATTGACCCTTATTTCCGTAGGTCTCAACAGATGCTTTTGAAGCGGCAAGAATCTGATTTAAATTGTCATTGTTATCAAATGCGATGATATGACTGGTTTTTTCGTTTTTTTTTACAAACTTTGAAAAAACTTTCTTGATATGATCAATGCCTGTAAAAATATCTGCATGATCAAATTCAATTCCTGTCATGATGGTTATGTCGGGATCATAATGCATAAACTTGGGCCCTTTATCAAAAAAAGCCGTGTCATATTCATCCCCCTCAATCACCATATACTCACCATTTCCTATCCTGAAACTTGAATTAAAATCCTTTAAAATACCTCCGATCATAAAAGACGGGTCCATTCCCGCCTCAAACAGAATATGAGCCATGATGGACGAGGTGGTTGTTTTCCCGTGGGTTCCCGTCACCAGAATGATTTTCTTATCCTTTGCAATAAACTTATTCACGGCCTGGGGCATTGATATATAGGGAATTTTTTTTTTTAATACTGCCTGGGCTTCAAGATTTTGCCGTGTTATTGCATTGCCGATAACCACAAGATCAGGCGAATGATCCAGATTTGCCTCATCATATCCTTCAAAAAGCTTGACCCCCTTGTCTGCTAAAAAATCACTCATGGGCGGATAAACATTCTGGTCGGAACCTGATATTGAATATCCCATATCCTTTAAAATGCAGGCAAGGGTTCCCATTCCGGTGCCGCAGGCGGCAATCAAATGTATTTTTTTTACCATGTCAGGTTACAAAGCTGCCATTGCCTGCTGTGCAGCTGCAATGGTCTTATCAATATCATCATCAGAATGGGCCAGGGACAAAAAGCAGGCTTCAAATTGTGATGGTGCAAGGTATACCCCTTTTTCAAGCATGATCCGATAAAATTTTGCAAATTGTTCCAAATCACATTTTTTAGCATCATCAAAATTATGAACATCTTCTCCTGTAAAAAAGAATCCTGCCATGGAACCGATATGGCCTGTTTTCAAGCTGATGTTGTTATCGTCCGCAGCAGACTGTAAACCGGTCATCAATTTTTCTGTTTTATCATCCAGGGCTTTGTAAACACCTTTTTTCTTAAGCTCCGTCAAAGTGGCAATTCCTGCTGCCATTGCCAGAGGATTGCCGGAAAGAGTTCCTGCCTGGTACACGGTTCCCACGGGTGCGATATGATCCATTATCTCTTTGCGGCCGCCATAGGCCCCGACAGGCAAGCCACCGCCAATAATTTTTCCAAAGCAGGACAGATCCGGTGTTATGCCAAACAGACCCTGGGCAGATCCTCTTGCAACCCTGAATCCTGTCATCACCTCATCAAAGATAAGAAGTGACCCAAATTTTGATGTAACTTCCCGCAAGGTTTCAAGAAAACCTTTTACAGGAGGCACCATACCCATATTACCGGCAACAGGTTCAACAATGACGCAGGCAACTTTGTCTCCCTTTTCTTCCATTATTTTTACAAACCCATCAATGTCATTGAATTTCAAAGACAATGTATTTGAAATAACTGACTTGGGTATACCGGGGCTTCCCGGGATATTCAGTGTTGCAATCCCGGACCCTGCTGCTACAAGAAGGGTGTCGGCATGACCATGATAACAGCCGTCAAATTTTATAATTACGTCCCTGCCGGTATATCCGCGGGCAAGACGAACCGCACTCATGGTTGCTTCCGTGCCTGAATTAACCATTCTTATTTTTTCCACAGAAGGCACAAGTTCTACCACAAGACGGGCAAGATCTGTTTCAAGTTCAGTTGGCGCACCAAAACTGGTCCCGGTTTCAATTACCTTTTTCAAGGCTTTGATAACACAAGGCGGTCGGTGTCCTAAAATCAAAGGACCCCAGGAAAGCACATAATCAATATATTCATTTGCATCAGCATCATAAACCCTGCTCTGGTTTCCTTTTTCTATGAACACTGGCCGGCCACCGACAGATCCACAAGCTCTTACCGGGGAGTTTACCCCTCCCGGTATTAAATCCAGAGCTTGTTTAAAAAGGTTTTCTGATTTTGCTGTAGACATATTTTTCCCCTTCATTTAAAAAAACTTAAATTTCATCATCATAAACAAATGAATATATCAAACCTGGAATTAAAGGGTCAACCGCTTTTTTGTAACCCATCCTTTCGAAAAAACGAAATAAAAATTTAACTGCCCGGGCAGGCTACTGATATCACCGTAAACAGGACGACTCAAACAGACACATAAAAGATAAAATAATAAAACTGTGGATGAAAATGGCAGGAACTTAAGCCAGGACACCCAGGGTAATGCCTCGCCGACAGCAGCAATTAATAATAAACCATTGTTTTATAAAAAGGATCTTACGAGAATCTTTCCCCTTGACTTTATTTTAAACCCCAATCTTGCCCAGGTTACCTTTTCCCCAAAACAAATAAGTCAGGCTGTGGATTTTTAAAAAGCAAATAGATTTGATTTTTCAGCATCAACACTGTAGAATCAGCCCCCTGATGTTGCAATTATAAAACATGACAAAAGGAAAATATTTCTTTATGAAATACAGGTGGTGGTTTTTTCAGGTTATAATGACGCTGGTTTCTATTTTTTTTCTGATCTTTGGATTGGATCTGTTAATCAGTGCCTATTCTTTGAATAATCCTTTTAATTTTATTATGACTTTTTTTGCAGCAAGTTTTATTATTTTGATTAGTTTAACCCTGATGATCAGTTTTTTAATTAAAATGATCCGGGTCTACCGTCATATTAAAAACAATACCAATTAATAACTTATGAGTCTAATTTTCAGCCTTAAAAACATTTCAAAAACCTATGGAGATGACACCCTTTTTCAGAGCCTGTCCATTGATTTTAAATCAAATGAACAGCTTGGGCTTATCGGAATGAACGGATCGGGTAAATCAACGCTGTTAAAACTCATTGCCGGTCAAACCCAACCCGACACTGGTGAGTTGATAACAAAAACAGGCTTAAGATTTATCTATCTGCCACAAGAAGATCAGCTTAATCCGGATCAGACAGTGGAACAACTCTTATACGACAGTATTAAAGACAGCACTTTTGATGATAAACAGCGCCATAAAATTGTTCAAAAATTATTGGGAAAAGGCAAATTTGTCGATCCGACCATGACGTCAAAACAATTGTCGGGCGGATGGAAAAAAAAATTAGCAATTACCAGGGCCCTTTGCTGTAAACCTGATATTCTTTTATTGGACGAACCAACCAATCATCTTGATATTAACGGTATTTTATGGCTGGAAGACATTTTAAAAACAGCTGATTTTTCATTTATCGTTGTCAGTCATGATCGAACCTTTCTTGAAAATGTATGTTTAAATGTGATGGAAATCGGCAGATATTATGCTTCCGGGTATTTTAAAATCCAGGGCCAGTATCAAAAATTTGAAAAAGAGAGAAATAAATTTTTAGATGCCCAACAAAAAAAACAGATCTCTTTAGCTGGCAAAATGAGACGAGAGGATGAATGGCTCAGACAAGGCCCCAAAGCCAGAAGCACCAAAGCAAAATATCGAATTGAACAGGCCCAAAAACTGAGAATGGAATTGTTTGCCTTAAAAGACAGGAATAAAAATACAGCCAAGGTGGAGATTGACTTTCACGCAACAGGCAGACAGACTAAAAAACTGTTACGGGCCTATAATCTGAAAAAAAACATGGATGGGAAAAATTTATTTTCTGATCTTACCTTTGAAATCGGTCCCGGATTTTGCCTTGGAGTTGTTGGAGAAAACGGCAGCGGAAAGTCTACGTTCTTATCCATCCTTGAAAAAAAAATCCTGCCTGATGATGGCAAGGTCGAATGGGCACAAGACCTGAAAATATCCGTATTTGATCAAACCCGTTCAAGTCTGAATCCCCAGCACACCTTGAAACAAGCCCTCAACCCAGGCGGCTCAGACAGTGTTAATTATAAAGGCCGGTCCATCCATGTGGTAACCTGGGCAAAGCGGTTCCTGTTTATGCCGGACCAGCTTGATATGCCGGTCAAAAGTCTTTCCGGCGGTGAAAAGGCAAGGATCATAATTGCCAATATCATGCTGACCCCTTGTGATATACTTCTTCTGGACGAACCCACCAATGATCTTGATATATTGTCCCTGGAAGTCCTTGAGGATAGCATACGGCAATTTCCAGGAGCGGTTATCCTCGTTTCCCATGACCGTTACCTTATGGACAAAGTCTGCCACAAAATTTTATATCTTGATACGGCTGCACAAGCCCGTTTTTTTAAAGATTTTCAACAAATTATGAATTACCGGAAAAGCCTAACCCTGGTTCAAAAACCTGAAAAAGTTGAAAAACAGGAAAAAAACAGACAAACAAAGAAAAAACCCGCAAACATTGCGTTTTCATATAAAGACAAATATGAGTTAGACCATATTGAAGAAAAAATTCTTGAGGCTGAAGATGAGGTTGAAGGCCTGACAGCTAAAATTCAAAATCCGGAAATTATCAGTAACCCGGAAAAAATGAAGCACTATTGTTCTTTGCTCAAACAGACACAAGAACAGGTTCAAGAGCTGTATGACAGATGGGAATATCTTGAAGAAAAAAAAGCTGGCGCTGATTGAGCTTCACATTAAACCATCCCAAGGTCAATGGCCTTTATAACCTGTTTTGCTTCCTGAAATTCAGGATCTTTTTCAAGGGCTTGCTGAAAATTTTTTTTTGCTGCTGAAATGTCTTTAATATCCAGGTAGAGTCTACCAATATTATAATAAATATAGGGTTCATCCGGATGAACTTTCAAGGCTTTTTTGTATTGGGTCAGTGCAGTTTGTGGTTCACCTTTTTTTCTGTATAACACACCAAGAGTATTGAATATATTAAGTGAATTTGTCCCGGATTCAAGAACTTCATTGAGTACCTCTTCTGCAGCACCTATTTTATCCGAATCCATATATATTTCAGCTGCCTGATGCATACACTCCTCTGCCTTTGCAAAATCCCCCATGAGCTTGTAAACCCGGCCCATCTCTTCATAAGCCTTGGCAAAAAGTTTGTCCAGGCGTGTTGCCATGGAAAAAGCTTCAATTGCTTCCGTATGCTTACCCTGTAATGTTTTACAATACCCGATATTAAAATAGATTTCAGGAGCAATTTCTTTTTTTTTGATAACTGAGGTAAAAACTTCTATCGCCTTACCATATTCTTTTTTTTCTATTAATCGGATGCCTTGATTGACTGTATTTTCAGTTTTTCGGACCACAGGTGCTTTAAGCTTTTTAAGGGCAGACGGTATTTTACGGAGTATCACTTTTTCATCATAAGGTGTCACAAAAAGACCTGTTACACCTGTCTGCCCTGCTTTTATAACTTTAATTTTTGTAAATGCATTGTCTGCCAGAAAAAACGGAGTATCAAAAAGGCTGTCATCCCGTCTGATAATCTTAAGCAATGCAAGACCGGAAATTTCTTTCATTTCATAAGCTGCAATTACACAATCAATTTTTCTGTCTTTCAAAATACCCCATGCAGTATCCCCGTCATCAGCCAATAGTACATGATTAAACCCAACTGTTTTTATCATTGTGTCCAGTTGCTGCAATTTGTGCCTGTCATCATCAACTAATAAAATCTGCTTATTTTCTTCCATCCAGTCCCCTGTAATATTGTCTAAAAGCCCCCTACAATCTGTCTAAATATGGTTTTTTCTTTATGCTCATGGCAGCACTGTCCGGGCAAGCCAGTTCATAATATGCTTTTTTAAGCTGACAAACAATATCAGGATCATGGGTATCGGAAAATTGAAAAATAAACAATCTTAAATTTTCATCTGAGTACTTTAACATGAGATTTGCCATTTGGCTGCATTGCACCTGCCTGTTGTTTGTTAGTGCAAACTCGATACTGTCAAGAAATAACTCACCCCAATTATTGGAAATCAGAAACTCAGCCTTAATGATACCGGGAGTATCATAGAATAAAAGAATCATCATTTTTGACCATGATGCATCATGATCATAGCAAGAATCCGACAAGGGCTTTAAGGGCTGAAATGCCATATATAGCGTATCTGCAGTAATGGCAGTATCAGATGATTCAAACAGCAAAAAATTTGTATGAAGGCTTATGGATGCTGTTTGTCGCCGGTAAAGCTGATTTTCTAAAATCCACCCAAGAACTCCTAAGAAATTGGAATGCTTATAAATCTTATCCATTCTTTGACCGGTTTGAGTTTGAAAATTAACTTCCCATAAATTTGTTTTTTTTATGATATCCAGGCACAAAATATGTCTTCGCTTTAAATAGGTTGAACATTCACAAATTTTATCAGCACTTTTTCGCAGTCTCTCTTTTGTTTTATTTCTTAAAATAATCCAGTTTCTTTTTTCAGTTCTGCTGTCAAAACGATTATTTATCTTGCCTATTCTCCGAATAGCATAATTATACATCTGGGCAAGCCTGTTAATATATGTTTTTTCCAGAACCAGTTTTTCCGACTCTGACCAGTTTGAATACGATAACAGCTTTTTTACCTGATTTTTATTCAACTTCCATCTGAGGATATATTTATCCAGCAAATACCTTTTGGGAGTATTTTTATCAGGAAGTTTTACATCAGGATACTCGCACAACCTGAAGAAAACAGCATTTTTTATCAAAGAAAGTCCTTTGGGATCTTCAATGTCATGAAATTCAAGGATTTGATCAAAGAGAGCCTTGTAAGGATCAACTCCATAATCGTCAATCCCGGCTGTTGAATATCCCTGTTTTATTTTTTCACACAATAAAGTTTGGGGTAACTTTTGGCTGAACCCATAACAAAAAATCATTGTGGCTTTGATAACGGCTTTAATCGGATCAGCTTTGGACTTACAAATATGCCACAAAAATCCTTTTAAGACATCTTCAATGGGAATGGAAGTTATCTGTCCAAGATCAATCAAATCATCATACATGGATAAAATCTGTGCGGTTAAGCCATCCGAATTCCATATACCCGTTTTTTCCAAATCCTTTTTTCCGGGCAAAACAGACCAGACAGGAATTTTGCCGGCAATCATCAAAAATGTTCTGTAAAACTCTTCCTTTAAAAATATCTTGGGTACGGTAAGCGTTTCTTCACCCTTAAACGGAGCATAACAATTGTTTTTAATTTCCCTTTGATCCATTATAAAAAAGCTTACTTTTTGATCATATGATTCCCTGCAGTATCTCAATATGGCATCAAGTTTTTTTTCAAGGGCGTCATAGCGTTCTTTAGAAAACTTTTTTTTATCTATGATGATCCAATAATCAAAATCCGAGCCAATTGACTGTGTAAAGGTGCCGATGCTTCCGATATGATAAAATCCAAGAATTGCCGGGCTATCAATCTGATTATTTTCAATGATTGATTTTGGAAAAATTTTTGCTTTTATGATCTCATTATAGAACCCGGATTGCTCAAAATTCCAGATACCGTGAGCTGGAACCCTTGTCTCGATAAATCCCGGGTATCCTGGAGAATTAATGTGCAGCAAAAACGGTATTTTTATAAAAATCTCTAACTTTTTTGTGCTTAAATTACGAACAGCCTCCCGCATTCTGACCATGTTATAATTGGAAAAAGCAAAGCGGTTTTTCTCAATTTGAATTTTAAGAGCGGTTAATATGTTATTCGTTTTACCGATATCAAAGACCTTTTATGCATAAATACAAACCAATTGAAAATGGCATAAAAAAAGTCTATTATTCACACATTATATTGCTAAATACAAAGGTTTTTTAATTTTTTTTGTTTTATTAATTTGGAGAATAAATGACAGCTTGTGCAACACCTCATGCCGGTATTGAATTGGATGTAATTGATTTATCCAAAGAAAATAACCAGTCTGTTTTTCAAAGCAACTTAAACTCGAGCAACGGCAAAATAAATTATAAAGCCTTTATTAAATACATTTTAAAAAAAATGCTTGATAATACCTCGTTCTTATCATTTTCCGCTCAAATTAAAAATGTGAATCAAATATTAAAAATGAAGTACTCTTCCGCCAATGATATTGCCAATATTATTTTAAAGGATGTGGCACTTACAATCAAATTATTAAAGCTTGTAAATTCTTCATTTTATGGTCAATTTTCACACAAGGGGATTACATCAATTTCAGAAGCTATGATCATATTAGGAACACAAGAGATAAAACTTGCAGCGGCCAGCCTTAAAATTTATGACCATATGCAGGATCTTTCAAACATTAAAGTTTTAAAAATAAAAACACTCAGAGCCTTGCAACGAAGTATCATTGCCCGGCAAATAGCACTTGATGAAGATCTCAAAGATGCAGAAGCCATTCAAATCAGTGCCATGCTGTATGATTTTGGAGAATATCTGGTTGCCTTATTTTCACCAGAAATTTTTATCAAAATAGAACTGCTTGTAGACGAAAAGCACCTGACAAGGGATCAGGCTTCCAAATCCATCATTGGCATATCCTACGGCATGCTGGGAAGATTTATGGTATCAAAATGGAATTTGCCCGAGTCTATCATCCATTCCATGAAACCGGTTGAAGATATCAATGTTTTAAAAAAAGATATGACCATAGAGGAATTTAAACGCACTATCTGTGCATTCTCAAATGAATTGTGCAATATTAATTTTTCCATGGGAGATAGCCATATCAGAGAAAAAATAATCAAAATTTCAGCAAGTTATGAAAGCCGCCTTCAAATTCCGGCTTCAAAATCCGTTGAATTGTTAAAAATGTCACAGCATAAAATCATGCAGCATTCTTCCATTCTAAAAACGAATACGAAAAAAGATTAGTATCCTATTTTTCCATATAATCGACTAATTTTCCTGTGGTTTTTCTCAGGTGCTGACTGATTAATTTTGAAATTTTCCATAAAATCTGAAACCCTAACTTGGGATGGTCTTCGGCAATATCCAATAAATTTTCTTTTGAAATAAAAAAAATAATAGAATCTTCTACTGCTATGCCTGTTGCAGATCGAGGCTCACCATCCAGCAGAGCCATTTCTCCAAATGTTTGTGAATTTTTAAGTCTGGCTATCTTTTTAATTTGATCATTGTTTTTCTTAAAGATATCAATTGATCCTTTAACAATAATGCCAAGGCTTTCTTCTTTTTGTCCTTCCTTGAAAATAACCGCACCTTTTTTTGCACTTACCGGATGGATATAAAGGCAAATTGTACGGATGTGATCCCAGGAAAATTCATTGGCCCATTTTGTTTTTTCAAGTATCTGGGCATATCTTACATATTTTTCATAATCAATTTTTTTTTCAAATGGGTTACCCATTCATACCCCTTTAATAATGAATTCAACTGCTGACAAATTTAGAGGGTACGCACAAAACTGTCAATTTTAATCTTTAACAATAAATTCATCGAGTTTTTCAAACAAAGAATCAGGCCACACTTCAGCATAAAGAAAAATTTCTTTTTCTTCTTCAGTCAAGCTTTCTTTAATACTCGGCGGCAAGCTGTCATAGGACATCTGCCGTTCCTTATCAATTTTCTTTTTATCTTTCATATAAAAGTTCCTTGAAATAGAGTTCTTGTTTTTTAAGAATACAGCCGAGAAATCAAATATGTAACCGCTGTTTCAACCTTTAAAATTCTTTGTCCGATATGACAGGAAAAAAAACCTTGTTTTTCCAGAGTTTGCACTTCAATATCGATAAATCCCCCTTCCGGTCCAACAGCAAGGGTTATCGCCTTGTTCACACCGGACGGACAGAGAGTTGGTGTTTTAGGGTGAGCCGTCATACACAAGGTGTTTTTTGAAATCAAAGGCAGTTCCTCATTTACAAACCGGGTAAAAAATCGTTTTTGATGAATTTGAGGCAATACCGTATCCCGGCTTTGTTCCAGACCCAGAACCATCTGCTTTCTAAGATGATCTTCATTCAGCCATGGACTTTGCCAGAAACTTTTTTCCACTCTCCACGAATTGATCAGATAAATTTGTTTGACCCCCATACTGGTAACGCTTTCGATGATCCGTTTGAGCATTTTTGGCCTTGGAAGGGCTAACAAAAGGGTTAACGGCAATGGTTTTGGGGGGTCAGTATCAAGATGAATTTTCATCTCAAGAAAATCACGGGAGATTTTTGTTATCAGGCCAGTACCTATTTTATCATTTAAAAGTCCGCACGCCAGCCGATCATTTTTTGCAACCTTGTTTACCGATATGAGATGCTTAAAACGTCTTCCTTGAATAACGACATAATTCTTGTCAATAAAATCCTCATTTCCCAACAGAACAAGATTCATATCAAAATGTTACCACCTCATTTCTACGCAAAAGGCGTTTTAACTTTTTTTTCCAGTTTTTTCCGCCTTTAAGAGACGCAAGTTCCACTGCCAGATGGATTGGTTTTAATTTCAAATCATTATGCCTGCCAAGTCCCTGCAGACAGGAAGGGCAATTGGTGAGTATCGTATGAAATGAATTTTCCTTCATTCCTTTTTTAATGGCATCTTTTTTTCGATCCAGCATGCCATTGCTGATATCCGGCCTTGAAAGCGCAAGGGTCCCGGCTTCAGAGCAGCAATATGGAATTTTTTGAATAACATTGTCCGTGCAGCAAGATTTCAACAAATCCAGTGCAGTGTCGTTTAAAGAATCGTGACAGGGTGCATGATATAAATAATTTTTATGTAATTCAAATGTATCATCACTTTTGAGTATATATTCTGAAATATCTTGAATGGAACAGTCAAATATACTGGAAACATCAATTTCCTTGAGCGATTCCATACATGTTCCGCAGCTGATAATACAGGCATCAAAGGTAAACTCCCTGAACATATCTCTTATCTGGCTTAAAATAATAATATTTTCAAGGGTAATCCTTTCATAGTCATCCCGTTTGGCATTGACCAAAAAAGGATAGCCGCAACACATGTATGAAGGAGGTAAAATAACCCTGTTATGATTTTCCAGCAATAAAAAAATAGAAGCCATTGATATTTTTGAAAATATCCGTTCACTTCCGCATCCGGGAAAATAAAAAACAGTTGTGTGAGCTTCACCTTCTGGTTCAAGAATAATGGCCTGGTTTTTATTGGTATTGGGTAACAGCCTGCTTAAGGCTTTACCTTCCGGTTTTGCCACAGGTGTCCGAAGCAACTGAAAATTTCTTGTCTGCTTCAACCCCTTAACATTCTTCAACGGCGATAAAACAGTTGCTGCTGTCCTTTGAACCCTTGCACCAATACCCAGAAGGGCGGTTCTCAAAACAGGATTTAAAATTTTATTTTTAGTTGAAAGATATTTCAAAGTTATATTAGTTGATATGGGTGTATGCTTGAATCCAATATTATCAAGGATTTCACGCTCTTTGATGGCAATATTTCCAGAATCAATATTAACGGGACATTCAGTAAAACACTTGTGGCAAATGGTACAATGATCGGCAATCTGTTCAATATTTTTTAAAACTTTAAAACCAGTGGATTGTGTTCTCTGGGTTATATACAGCAATGCCTCTATCAATGCACCAATGGATAGATTCTTATTTCTCGGATGAAAAAACATATTTTTGGCCGGAACAAATACCGGACACTTGGGTTTGCATCTTCCACACCGTACGCAATTGGCAATATTAATGGCAAGTTCTGACAAAGACCCGTGTTTTAAAATCCTGGCTTCAAGTTCCAGCAGATTCAAAGAAGGGGTAAACACCTTTTCAATAATATCCGGTTCAAAAAGCTTGTTAGGGTTCATTAATCCGTTAGGATCAATTTTCTTTCTATAATCGGTAAACTCGTCTATTGTTTCCTGGTCAAGATGTTTAAATTTTGTAATGCCAATTCCATGTTCACCTGAAACAACTCCTTTCAAGCTAATGGTTTTTTCCATTATTTTGTCAGCTGTTTGATTGGCTCTTTCCATCATTTGGCGGTCATTGGGTAAAACAGGAATATTAACATGAACATTTCCATCACCCGCATGCATATGGGTAGCAATGACAATCAGCCGTGACTTGGTTTCTTCATAGATCCTGTTCACATTATCAATTACAAGCGTATAACCTCGCAGATTGCCAATGACTTCCCGGTAAAAATTTTTAGAATGGATATAGGCTTCAAGAGCGTCTCTGGAAGCAATATCCAGTTTTTTTCTTGTTTTATAGGCAAGATCCTTTGCCTGCCCTACCCTTTTTTGCAATAATTCAGGATCTGATAAAGGAATTGCCGTATCCAGATAATGAACAATATTTTGAATGATCTGGGTCTGGTTGAATTTTTTTTCTTCAATATTATACTGATCCACAAATTTTGCAAACTCAGCCAATGAATCAATGGGCAAAACAATATCTTCATTTAATTTAAATGCATTGGTATGGGCGGCGATTGCTCCTAAACGTTTCCTGTCCTGCCAGAACCTTTTGGATTGCCTGTCATTTTCGGCAATACTCAAACCGGTTTTGTCATATGGCTCAAGAATTTTTTCAAGGGTATCAACCCCAGTTTGCAGCCGAAGTTGATCATTGGAAACCATATCTACGAGAAGAACCGCAATAAGCCTTGTTCCCACGGATGTTTTGGTTTTATAATTAATGGCTTTAACATACTCTTCATCAAAATGTTCCAGTGCCATCAAAGCCGGATCATGATTTGCAAATGCCTTACATATATCAGCAATAACAAGCCCTGCCTGGCTCATATCATTGCCGAAAAACTCAATGCAGAATGTCTTTTTAAATTTAAATTCAGGATATAAAATAAATCTGGCAGAAGTTATGATCCCGTCACAACCCTCTTTTTGAAGTCCAAAAAGCCCGTTCAAGGTCTTATTGGTAACATCTTTGCCAAGACCTTTTTTACGCATTTGATTTCCGTTTATGGTAACCGTATGGCTCAACTGACCGTCTTCATGATAAATATCAAACACAACAATATCTTCGGGAAGTGTTTTTCTCAAGGGATGATCTTTTCGTTTGACCGTATAGGATACCGCATCCGGCATGGTAATTTTATAGGAGAGGACATTATCAATTGCAGTGCCATACAATACAGCAGTTTTCCCACCTGCATTTTCCGCAAGATTCCCGCCAATGGTGCATGCCCATGAACTGGTCGGGTCTGTAGCAAAGATAAGTCCGTGTTTTTTTGCCGCTGCCATAGCATCCTGTGTAATGACACCTGCCTCAAGAGTAATAGCAGCATACGGGATATTGTTTTTATCTTTTTCATACTCAATATCTGAAATTTTATTCAATTTTTCAGTATTGAGCATAACACAGGTTTGGGTCAACGGAGTTGCTCCTCCGGTCAAACCGGTGCCGCCTCCCCTTGGTATAATATGAAGTCCCAGGCTTTCAATTTTTTTTACAAGGCTTGGCACCTGGGATTCTTTATCAGGACGCAGAACTGCAAGCGGCATATAAAGACGCCAGTCAGTCGCATCGGTTGCATGGGCAAGAATATTAAACGGATCAAAATAAATATTGCCTTTACCTATAATAGGCGACAACTGCTTTAAAATTTTATTCTGATAAGAACGGATGGTTTTGATTTTTTTTGCAAGTCTTTTCAGTTCAAGTCTGCACTGTTCCAGAACCACAAGAACATCTTCTTGCTGAACACGATTTCCAATCAAGTCAAGGTCATTTTTAAACTCATGAAACAAGCGTTTTTTGAGCAATGGGTCCTCAACAAGTTCCTGAAAAAGAAACGGATTCCTCTGGATAATAAACAAATCACCCATAAATCTGTGCAAAAGCCTGGAGGATCTGCCGGTATCTTTTTGAAACTCCAGTTTTTTAATGACTTGGAGCAGATCAAATCCGAAAAGATGTTTAATTATCTGATCATCGTCGGCTGAAGTGTAATTATAGGGTATTTTCCTTGTTAAATCCATAATTGCTACAATTCAAAGGTTTTCATACTGATAACAAGTTCCAGGTCTTCGATTTCCTTTATAACCTCAGGCGGAACCGGTGTATCTGTTTCCAAAAATATAATATTCCTGTCCCCATCCTCTTCTCTGCCCACCATCATACGGCAAATATTGATATTATGTTTTCCAAGGGTGATGCCCATTGAACCTATGGAGCCAGGCTTGTCAAGATTATGAATTAATCCAAGATGCCCTTCTGGAATAACCTCTAAGCGAAATTTATTAATTCTGACAATCCTGGCATCATCCTTGCCGAAAATAGTGCCCTCAAGAAGATTGGTTTCTTCGTCTGTGACTGCGGTTACCCTGATAAGATTTAAAAAATTACCGGCTTCCTTGGACGTAGATTCTGAAATTTTAATTCCCATTTCATTGGCAAAGGTAATTGCGTTAACCGAATTAACCTCATCTTGAACAAAATGGGCAAGCAATGCATTGATGGCGGATATGGTAACGGGTTTAAGGTCCAGATCAGGAAATTTTCCGATATATTCAATGTCCAGTTGCCTTATGCCGCCTTTTGTAATCTGTGCCATCATCTTACCCATTTTTCCTGCAAGATACAAAAAGGGTTTAAGCTCTTTTAACAATTCACCGGAAACCGATGGAACATTGACTGCATTCATAACAGTACCATGCAACAAATAAGCAATAATCTGATTTGCTGCAGCCACTGCCACATTTGTCTGGGCTTCTTTGGTAAATGCTCCTATATGGGGAGTTGCAATGACCTGGTCAAGCTTTAATAATGGATGATCCCCTGGAGGTTCCGTGGAAAAAACATCCAAAGCAGCACCGGCAACCGTACCTGACAAGACAGCATCATAAAGGGCAGACTCATTAACAATTCCACCGCTGGCACAATTGATGATCATGACGCCTTTTTTCATCTTGTTAAAGGCCTCAAAATCCAGCAAATCAATGGTGGTATCAATTTTCGGAACATGGATGGAGATATAATCAGAGCGTTCATACAATTGCTCCAAAGAAACATATTCAAACCCGGCCTTTTTAATATGTTCCGAAGAAATATTGGGATCAAAGACAATAACTTTCATTCTCAAGCCTTTTGCAAGGCTTGCCACTCTGGAGCCGATATTGCCAAAACCTATCACACCAAAAATCTTGTTGCAGATTTCCGTTCCCTGAAGCAAATGTTTTTCCCATTTTCCAGCTTTCATAGACTGAGTGCCCCTTGGAATATTCCGGCTCATTGCCATCATCATGGCAATGGCATGCTCTGCTGAAGTCACTGTATTTCCACCCGGGGTGTTCATCACTGCCACACCCTTTTTAGTGGCTTCGTCAATATCCACATTATCAAGACCAATCCCGGCTCTTGCAATCACTTTAAGACGGGTTGCCGCATCAAGGATTTCTTTGGTCACTTTTGTTTCACTTCGGATTGCCAACGCATCATATTCGCCAATGATTTGTTTTAACTCATCCTTTGTCAAATCTGTCTTTACATCAACATCAATGCCTTCTTGCAGTTGAAATATTTCAACGCCTGCCTCCCCTATATTATCGCTGACAAGAACTTTCATTATGTATTCTCCTTTTCAAAGGATTCCATAAATTCAATTAACGCTGTAATACTCTCCATGGTTGCTGCATTGTAAATGGATGCTCTGCAACCGCCAACCGATTTGTGCCCTTTGAGTCCTCCAAAGCCTTTTTCAGTGGCTTGGGCTATAAATTTTTTTTCCAATTCATTGCTTGGCAACCGGAAGGTTACATTCATTAAAGACCGCGAAGATTTTTCCACAGTTGTTTTATAAATGGAACTTGTATCAATAAAATCATACAAAAGACCGGCCTTTTTAATATTATATTGTTCCATTTTTTCAAGTCCGCCCATTTCTTGCTCAATCCATTTCAACACAAGATTAATGGTATATATTCCAAAACAAGGAGGTGTGTTATACATGGAATTTTTATATGCATAGGTAGAATATTTCAACATGGTTGGCAAATCAGTATTGGCCGCATCCAGCATATCTTTTCTGATAATAACCATGCAGGTTCCTGACGGTCCAAGATTTTTTTGAGCCCCGGCATAGATCAATCCGAATTTATCCATATCAAGGGGACGCGAACAAATATCTGAAGACATATCACAGATAATGGGAACTGTGTTTGTATCCGGAAATTGCTGAAACTGTGTTCCCTTAATGGTATTGTTTGACGTCATGTGAACATACTTGGCATTGCCTGAAAACTTGATATTGTTTGGAATATATGAAAAATCCTTGTCTTCCGAAGATGCCACAACACAATACTTCTTTTTTTGAATCTGAGCTTCTTTTATGGCTTTTGTTGACCAGGTACCGGTATTGATATAATCTGCCGTATCATTTTCAGATAAAAAATTCATAGGAATCATGGCAAATTGAAAAGAAGCTCCGCCTTGTAAAAAAAGGACATGAAACCGGTTATCAAGTTTTAAAAGCCTTTTTGTCCTATCAACGGCATCATTGATAACATCATCAAAATAAGAAGACCTGTGACTGATTTCCGTGATAGACATACCAGATTGATTAAAATTCAAAAAAGAAGACCTTATTTCTTCCAGAACAGGTAAAGGCAAAGCAGCAGGTCCGGCATTGAAATTAAAAATTCGTTTGTCTGTCATCGTTTTCCTTTTGTTTTAATAAGTTCGTTAATTATGTTCACGGGTTTTATGAAATTGAATCTGAGGCCACTCTTCCATGACAAATCCCAACTGATACTCACTAGTTGTCAAAAAGGTCAGCCAATCTTCTGAATCCATTGTAAGACTGGATTCATTTTTTCTTTTAAAATCTTTTAATATTGTTTCATCTTCACAGGTTACCCATCTTGCAACGGACAAATCAATTGTTTCATAACCGGCATTTACATTATATTCCGCTTTAAGCCGCGCCATGGTCACATCAAACTGAAGCACCCCAACAGCACCAATAATATGCATATTTCCAAGCAACGGTCTAAAAACCTGTATGGTTCCCTCTTCGGAAAGCTGAGTCAATCCTTTTTGAAGTGCCTTTGCCTTCATTGGATCTTTTAAAATCACCCGTCTGAAATGCTCGGGAGCAAAATTGGGAATGCCTAAAAACTTTAAGGGTTCCTTGGTTGTAAATGTATCACCAATTTTGATGGTGCCATGATTATGTATTCCAATAATATCTCCGGGATAAGCTTCCTCAATATTATTTCGTTCCTGGGCCATGAAAATTGTGGCATTGGAAATTTTAATTTCTTTGCCAATTCTATGGTGTTTTACTTTCATTCCTTTGGTAAATTTTCCGGAACAGATCCTGAAAAAAGCGATTCGATCCCTGTGTTCCGGGTCCATATTAGCCTGAATCTTAAAGGTAAATCCGGAAAATGCATTTTCATGGGGTTCCACATCCCGTGTAGCCGTAGATCTAACTCCTGGTTGAGGTGCAATTTTCACAAAAGTATCCAGCATCTCTTTTACCCCGAAGTTATTAATGGCCGAACCAAAAAAAACAGGGGTCTGAGTACCATTTAGATACAAATCCATATCAAAAGGATCTGATGCTCCGCAAATTAATTCCACACTTTCTCTGAGCTGCTCAGCCTGACTCTCGGAAATGAGTTCATCAAGCCGACAATCCGATAAATCATCAATGATAACACCATCATTATTCTTTGGTGTGTACCCGGAAGAAAAGATACCCAGCTCTTTTTTTTCAAGGTTATAAACCCCTTTAAACCGCTTGCCCATACCAATAGGCCAGGTCAAAGGAACACACTCAATCTGTAGTTTATCCTCAATATCTTCAAAAATATCAAGCGGTTCCATTCCTTCTCGATCCAGTTTGTTAATAAAGGTAATGATGGGAGTGTTTCTCATTCGACAGACTTCCATCAATTTCTGAGTCTGTGGTTCAACCCCTTTTGCATTATCGATTATCATGACTGCACAGTCAACAGCAGTCAAAACTCTGTAAGTATCTTCAGAAAAATCTTTATGCCCTGGAGTATCCAGAAGATTAATTTCATATCCTTGATAGGTAAACTTCATAACAGAAGAAGACACACTTATCCCTCTTTCCTGTTCAATGGACATAAAATCACTGGTGGCAGCTTTTGCAACTTTTCTGGATTTTACAGCGCCAGCTTGCTGTATGGCACCGCCAAATAAAAGTAACTTTTCAGTCAAAGTTGTTTTGCCTGCATCAGGATGGCTTATGATCGCAAAAGTTCTGCGTTTATTAATTTGATTTAAAAGGTTTTTATCTATATTATTATTTGAATTCATTAACTTCGAATTCCTTATACGCTAAATTTTAAGGGTTGAAACCTAACAGCATTTTTTCTATTTATCAACAGAAAAATATTCTATCATGACAAATTTTAAATAATTTCAGATCATTAGAAGAGAGTATTAGATTTAATTTTTTTGCAACTAATAGTGGTTATAACGTGTTAATCTTCTGATTGTTTCTTAATCTTTTGTCTCTTTTTTATTTTAAAAAAATCATAAACGCCCCATGGAAGCAGAATCACACTTAACACCTTATTATAAAGTTTCATGTTCAACCATATCAGGGTTGTTTGTCAGCCAACCATCCCAAAAGCACCACAAACCAAACCCGATCAATAAAATTGTAAAAATATAGGGACTCATCTGAGGCGGAGCGTATTTTTCGTCCTTTTTTTCCATTTTAGACCTCAAACTTAATACTCATAATGCTTATTTCGACCCAATCAAATATCATAAACCAAATCTCTTCAAAAATGGCTCTGTACAAAATAACATCAACAAGACAGAGGATCAATACTTTTTGATCAAATTCAGTTCACACTAATATTTAATGAACACATAAAACTCACCTTAGCTAATCATTAAATTTGATACTTTTGTTGACAAAAAGTAAATTCCATCCTAAACTTAACTAATCGTATTTATTGACAATAGACGTATTTCTGTATCACATAATTAAGAATAATGCAGATATTTCGCCATGGCCATAACAGAGGCAAAATCACCACTATCACCAATCAAAACAAGGTTATCCATAACAATAAAGATATTGTCATGATTGCCTGCCATGCTGAATTCAGGCAAAAGTTACAGAAAGGTAAAAGTGTATTCTCAAAATTAGTTTCTTAGATTGTAAAGGACAATTGAAAAATGATTGATGAAATAAAGCACAAACTTAAAACCAGACATCTCAGATTGGATGACTACTCAGTATTGTATGATCTTTCTAATAAAGTCTATAAAGACATTGCCTCTCCCTGGACTGAGGCACAAGTAAATCGATTAATTAAATTATTCCCAGAAGGCCAGATATGTATTGAGGATAAGGGAAAACCAGTTGCCATTGCCCTGTCTTTGATTATCGATTTTAGTCTGTTCGGGGATCAACACTCCTATAACCAGATTGTTCGAGACGGAACCTTTAAATCGCACGACCCGGAAGGAGACTATCTTTATGGTATAGATATCTCAGTAAACCCGGAATACCAGGGAATGCGTCTTGGCCGTCGCCTGTATGACGCTCGCAGGGAGCTGGCAGAAAATCTCAACCTCAAAGGAATTTTACTCGGCGGACGCATACCTGATTACCATAAATATTCTAAAGAGATGAAGGCCCAGCAGTACATTCTTAAAGTGAAAAATCGAGAACTGTACGACCCGGTACTCACCTTCCAGCTCTCCAACGATTTCCATGTCCGCAACCTCCTCGATGACTACTGGCCGGAAGATCTTCAATCCCGCGGCAATGCAGTCCTGTTGGAATGGATCAACATCTATTATCAAAAAAAAACCAAGCTGATTGGCAAGACCAAATCCATTGCCAGGCTTGGTGTCGTTCAGTGGAAAATGCGTCGTTTCGACACATTTGAGGATTTTATGCAGCAGGTTGAGTTCTTTATCGATACTGTGAGCGATTACAAAGCTGACATAATCCTCTTTCCTGAATTGCTCAATGCACCACTCATTCATACCTATGAAGGTAACAACCCGGCTGATGCCATGCGAATGTTAGCTAGCTATACGGAAGATATGCGCATGCTCATGACTGAAATGGCACTCAGCTATAACATCAATATTGTAACAGGCAGTGTTCCGCAGCTGAGGGATGATGGGAAACTGTACAACGTGAGTTTTTTGTGCAAACGAGATGGTACTTGGGACAGCCAGGAAAAATTACATATAACCCCGGAAGAAGCTACTGACTGGGGTTTTTCCGGCGGTCATGATTTAAAAGTCTTTGATACTGATGTGGGCAAGATCGGAATCCTGATTTGTTATGATGTCGAGTTTCCAGAGCTGGCCAGATTGCAGGCTTTAAAGGGTGTAAAGATATTGTTAGTGCCTTTCTGGACCGACACCAAGACTGCCTATTTACGGGTTCGGCGGTGTGCGCAGGCCAGAGCGATTGAAAACGAGTACTATGTTGCCATTTCAGGGAGCGTAGGCAATATCCCTAAAGTCGAAACCATGGGCATCCAATATTCGCAGTCTGCAATTTTTACCCCATCAGATTTTTCATGTCCTCACGATGCGATAGCCTCCGAAGCAACACCAGGTATAGAAACGACCTTAATTGCCAATCTGGATTTAGATTTAATCAAGGAGATAAGAGCGATGGGAAGCGTGCTAAATGCCGAGAATCGACGAACCGATCTGTATGAGCTGCGTTGGTTTGATGATAAATAAACTCAATATTCTACACAAAACAGTACCCCCCTCTTTTCCCAAAAGGCAGGCCCACTACACGCTTAGGCGCAGTATCAAATTAAAATGTTCCATCGGCTCAATTTGCCTATAAACGGTTTGGTCACAGCTCACTATTTCCAAATTTCAGACAGCAATTACAGAATTTTCTTGCGGACTATTTATTTATGATATTGCGCCTTATTCACAATTTTTTAATGAATACGATTTGAAACAAAAAAGGTTTTCAACTAAAAGCTGAAAACCCTTGATTTTAAATGGTACGCCTGGCAGGATTCGAACCTGCGACCTACGGATTAGAAGTCCGCTTTATTTAATTTCACATATCGTCATTATTCATAATTAACGCATTGACTTTAAAAGTTTTTTGACCTATTTTATATCTGTAGGTTTCATTAATTATCACTCAACAACATCAATATTCAGCAAAAAAATGGGGACAGAATGGGGACAGACCAAACAAGCAGACTATCAATTTAAAGGAGAAATATGGCCAAATGGAAAAGCTCAAAATATCCTGGTGTCAGATTCAGGGAACACCCCACCAGAAAGCACGGTGTTTCATTTGATAAATATTTTGCTATTCGATACCAGAGAGACGGCAAAAGGAAAGAAGAGGGCCTGGGGTGGACGTCTGGGGGCTGGACTCTGCAAAAAGCTGCTTTGAAACTTGCAGAGTTAAAAGAGGCCGCCGTTACTGGAAACGGCGAGACAAGATTATCTGAGAAACGGGAAAAAGCCAGAATAAAAAAAATAGAGATCCAGAAAGAAAAAGCACGAAAAGAAAAAGATGCTATTACCATAAAAAATTATTTTTACAAGACCTATTACCCTGCTATCCAGCAAGAAAAAAAGCATAAAACACATATCAGAGAAGAATCCTTATTCAGAACATGGATTAACCCAGCAATAGGCCATAAAACATTTAAAGATATTTCCAGTTTTGATCTGGAACGTTTAAGAAAGAACATGCTTGATGAAGGAAGAGCGCCAAGAAGCGTGCAATATTGTTTTGCAACTTTCAGACAAATATGGAACCATGCACGAATAAATGGCCTTATTAATAACGAGAGCCCAACACGAAATGTAAAATTACCTAAAGTTGAAAACCAGAGATTACGTTTTTTAAGTCATGAGGAAGCTGAAATCCTTTTGAAAAGCTTGAAAATCAAAAGCCAAAAAATCCATGATATGACCTTGTTATCATTACATACCGGAGTAAGGGCCGGAGAAATATTTTCTTTGACTTGGGGAGTTATTGATCTTGAAAATGGTTTTGCATTAGTACGAGATGCCAAAGGAAAACCACGTCATGTTTATCTAACTGATGCCACACAAGCCATGTTTGAAAGAATCTATGAAGGTCAATCCCCTTCTGAACTGGTGTTTAAAGATACCAACGGGAAACAAATTCAATTTATCAGCCATACTTTTGATAGAACAGTTAAAGAACTTGGATTTAATGATGGTGTCACTGACCGGCGTGATAAAGTCACCTTCCATACTTGCCGCCACACCTTTGCATCCTGGCATGTTCAGAACGGCACTGACCTTTACACAGTCAAAAATTTACTCGGGCATTCAACCATACAACTTACTGAGCGCTACAGCCATCTAAGGCCTGATGGTTTAAAAAAAGCAGCACAAAACTTTGATGAAAAGGTTATAAAAAATAACATTGCCCCACTTGAAAAGACAAAAATGGCTGATAACACTTCCCTGGGATAGAATCGGAGTAATTAACCGGTTTGAACTGGTATAGCAAGCTGGCCGACGACGACTTAAAACAGGCTGTAAAGGCAATGGAGCAAAACTCCATTGTTAAAAGATCGAATGGGAAGGTTTCCCATTAAAGAGGGTTAAAGAGAAAGTAGATTTATAATGGGAGCGTAAGACTTTGTCCACCTTCGATATGCAACAGGAGAATAATATATTGGAATCAAATAAAAAAACTGTCAGGTCACCTGACTGGCGCAATCCAGATGATTATGCCTTTAAGCCAGGTTTTTGGACCGAAAAGCAATTTTACGCTTGGCAATTTATAAGAAGGAATGCTGAGTATCGGAAGGATTGGGAACGCGAATTACAGCATTACCTTGAAAAAAAGGAGCTGGAGGGTTTTGAAGATTTGGACATTAATGATCCATGGTTTTTCATTGCACCTCAAAAGAAGTCCACAGTATCAAAATGGGGACTTTGCTGGTTATGCAATCCAGATGTTAATAGTCCATATATTATTTTTGAGAGGCAATACGGGGATATCCAACTCAGTCGGCTAAATGAGTTCCATCTCGGAACACCCATTGATGATATTGAAAAAATTAAACCGCTAAACGTACCAGATGGCAAAGCAAATCTGATTTTCGATCTAAGATTGCCAATCAAACCTCAACTTAAAAAGGCTCAAGAACTTTTACTTCACACACAAGAAGCTTTGAAGAAAACTGATAAATTAAAGGTCGAATCCCCAAAAACACATTTGGATAAATTCGCTGTCTATCTAAGAATATTTGATGGATATTCTGACAATGCTAAAACCAGGGAGATTGCATCTGAGATTTATCCGAATGATGATAATAGGGATACAGACTATCCAGCGAATGGCAAGGTTAAAAAGAACTATAAAACTGCGAAAGAGCTTATAAATGGTGGATATAGAAAACACATTTTAATCCCGGAATAATACTGACACCGCATTCTATCCCCGGTTCATATTATTCACAATGAGGTATAACCATACGTAAATGATAACGAATGTATTTACGGAGGTGTTATGTCCTTTTCATCAATTCTAAAAAAGTTCCATTCAATGGCTGATAAATGGCCTTCTACTTATGTTTCCAGAGAAAAAGTGGGAGAGTTTTCGGGTGGTATCCTTCACCCAAGAACCCTCGCCAATTTAGATAGCAAGGGCCTTGGTCCACAACGCTACAGAGTTGGCCGGAAGGTCGTGTATCATGTTGATGATCTGTGCGATTGGTTATCCTTACGCGCTCGCGAAATTGATTAAGCTTAAAGTGTTCCCTTGATACCTATGCCAAAACCAATAAATTCAGATTTTTCCACGGGAGAACTCTTCTCAGAAAAAGATATTTGGGAAGCCTTAGAATCAAATCAGGATGGTGATACGAAGCTTTTTATAAAATTGAACAAAGGAAGGTTTTGTTATGACCATTCAGACAAAACTTGGTTCAAGTTTAACGGTAATTTCTGGGAAATAGACAAGGTTCAAGAAGTATATGATGGATTCGGAAAGCTTATTTATGCCTACGGCAGGCTTGCAACTAAATACAGTATTCAATCTGTTGAAGCTACAAAAGACGGAGATGATGAAGCTTCCAAGACATTTGGAGGTTATTCTAAATATATCAAAAAAAGAATAAGCGCTCTGCATACGATGTATCGTAAAAAGGCGGTTCTGCAGCTTGCTTCCAGTGGGAAAAACTCTTTGGGTATTTCCGGAGATGAGTGGAATAACGCTTCAAACCTATTTCCATGTGCCAACGGTATAATAAATCTAAAAACCGGTAAACTTACTCAAGGGATGCCTGGTCAGTATATAAAATCAGCCTCACCAATAATATATTCTGCGAATTCTCCAAGCCCATTAACTTTTTTGAATTTTTTGAAGGGTGTTTTCAATGGCAACCAAGATATCATTGATTATATCCAGCGGCTTTTTGGATATTCCCTTTTAGGAACTTCTCGTGAACATATCTTTGTAATAATGTGTGGAAATGGTCGTAACGGGAAAACCACATTGCTTCAAATTATGTACCATATTTTAGGCCCTTTAGGTGGTCCTGTAAAATCTGGTTTGTTACTTGATCAAGGAAGAACAATATCGAGCTCATCACCTAATCCAGACATTTTAGACTTAAAGGGTAAAAGACTTATATGGTGTAGTGAGACGAATAAACAAAATAAATTGGATACAGGAGTAGTCAAATGGTTGACTGGAGGGGATGAATTAGTAGGCAGACCGATGTACGGTAAATCGGAACGTCGTTTTCCCCCAAGTCATACCTTGCTGCTAATAACTAACCACGAACCTAAAATACCAGGCGGAGAAGATGAATTCGCATTTTGGAAGAGAGTTCACCTTGTACCTTTTAATGTTTCTTTTGTTGAAAATCCAAAAGGGCTTTCACAATGTGAAATCGACAAAGATTTGCCCGATAAACTCAAGGAAGAAGCTGAAGGGATATTGAGTTGGCTTGTTCAAGGCTGTTTAGAATACCAAAGGATTACTTTAAAACCTCCAAAGGAAGTTCTTTTGGCAACCGCTGAATATAAAAAACAGAGTGATCCAATCAGGCTGTTTATTGATGAGGCCTGTATTGAAAAAGATGGCCAGCAGATTAAATCGAGCAATTTGTATGAAGCATATAAAGATTGGTGTAGGGATAGTGGCTATGATGCATTAGGACTAAAATCTTTTGGAGCAGAAATTAGAAAAAAATTCAAGGTGAAACGGTCTAACGGCATATACTACCTTGGTATTGGCTTAAAACAAGATTATTCGTATTATCTGGAATGATTGGAACAATGGAATGATTTTTAATAAAAATAAATTTTTTCAAAAATCATTCTATTGATATCGAAGCAGTCTTATTGTTCCTTCCATTCCTTCCATTATTCCGAATCAATTAAAATCAATCATAATGCGGCAAACATTTAATTGATCATTGATATTCGGTAATGCGCCAACGCCCGTTATATGGCCTATTACGGCCCATAAAACGGCAATTCGCGCAACATTCAACCCCAAAAACGAAACGAAAAAAGAAAGAAATCCAGTTCAATAATGGTTCAATAAAAATAAACTGAGGTTCTTATGGGAAGAAAGAGAAAAGAAATAAATCCTGTTGTGTTACATTCGATGTTTTCTAAGGGAATGACCCAGAAGGAAATTGCCAAAACACTTGGAGTTTCTCACGTTACGTTGGCAAAGCGTATTGCTGAGATAAAATCAAAAAAAGGGATTTTACTAAAATACAGGTCTTTACAAACTCTGCAGCTGACATCATTACAGGCAAGGATTCTTGAAGCAGTAACACCGGAAAAAATAGAGGATGCTTCCTTGGTGGATCTTGTAAGGGCCTTTAAGGTTTTAAAGTCAGCAGAACTTGGATTAGAGAAAGACAGAATTAAAATCACTGGATTGACTGAGTATTTGATAGAATTGGAAAAGAGAGAGACAGGAGATTAGCATAATTATATTATGGTTTCGCAAAGAAGTCTTTATGAGATGTATATGTCAGGCAGACAGTGTAATTGTATTATTATGCTTGGAATAAAAAGGGCGGTTAACCCTAACAGAATATGGCTCTGAAACAAAATGCCGTTATTATTAAAACTATAACAACCTCTAAATATTTTATTATGTAAGCGGTAATTAAACCCCATCTACTAAGGCCTCCAGATTTCGCTTAATATCTCTTCTCAAAAAGGAGGTGTGTATTGAGCAAATCGTGGAAGAAAATAAACGAAGAAAAGGCAATATTCTGGAAAACACATATCGATCAATGGACTGAATCCCGCCTGTCCCAAATAGAGTACTGCCGCCAGAATGGCCTGAGGCCGAACAGGTTCACCTATTGGAAGATTAAATTCGGTAAACCAAATCAGCCCACAGGACTGGTTCAGGTTCCTGTGCCGACTCACTTTTGTCAAGCAGGGCTAAAACTGAATATAGGCCGGGAACTGCAAGTGGAAATCCCTGACGGTTTTAAGAAAGAAACCCTTGAGCAGGTGCTTTCTGTATTGAAGGCTGTCCAATGATGAATTTTCCGTCAGACACCAAGGTCTATCTATTCTTAGGCGCAACGGATATGCGCAAAGCTATTAACGGATTGTCCGTCATTGTCAGTGAACAGATGCAACTTGACATATTTTCCTCCAACTTGTTTGTATTCTGCAACCGGACGCAGACCATTTTAAAAATTTTATACTGGGATAAAAATGGCTTCTGTATGTGGCAGAAACGTCTTGAAAAAGACCGTTTCAAGTGGCCGAAAACATCTGACGATGTCATGAATATTACCAGTCGAGAGTTGTCCTGGTTAGTTGACGGCCTGAATATAAATCAGGCACATAAACCCTTGAAATATTCCATGATTTATTGATGTTAAAACTATGAAAAAGCCCGTGGTTATGGTATATACAGTCCATGACTAAAGGCAAGGTAAAAGGTAATCGGAATCTGGATGAAGTGAAGAAAATTGCTTGTGATTTGATTGATGAGAATCAAATCCTTAAAGAGCAGGTTAAATCACTTCAGAATATGATCTTTGGTCGCAAATCAGAGAAAACGCCTAAAGATGACGGGCAAATGTCTCTGTTCGATATGCCTGAACCCGAACTTCCTATCCTGGAAAAAGAGGAGGAAGACGTAACGATTGGTGAACATACCCGTAAAAAACGTGGCCGCAAGCCTTTACCCGCCGATCTTCCCCGTATAGATGTTATACATGAACTCAGCGAGGATGAAAGACAGTGCAACTGCGGTTGCCTTAAGGAACGCATCGGCCAGGAAGAGTCAGAACAACTGGACTATATCCCTGCCAAAGTAAGGGTACTTCGAAACATCCGGTATAAATACGCCTGCAAAAATTGTGAAGGTGTGGAAGACGACGGCCCCACCGTGTCAATTGCCAGGATGCCTGAACAGATTATCCCCAAAAGCATTGCTACCCCGGGCCTTCTGGCACATATTCTGACCGCAAAATTTGCAGATGCCCTGCCGTTTTACCGTCAGGAAAAGCAATTTACCAGGATCGGTATTGAACTTGGCCGGTCGACCATGTGTACATGGGCCATGAAAGTCGCTGACGCCTGTGATATTCTAATCGACATGATGCAAAAGGACATACTGGCAAGCCCGATGATTGGTGCTGATGAAACACCTCTTCTGGTCTTAAAGGGCCCCCGGAAATCAAAATCATATATGTGGATTTTTAGAGGTGGTCCGCCTGATATGCCAATTATTCAATTCCAATATCATCCGACACGATCCGGAGATGTTGCCGCATCATTTTTGAATGGATACAAAGGCATTGTTCAGACGGATGGCTATAAAGGATATGATTTTCTGGACAAAATAACAGATATCATTCATGTGGCATGCTGGACTCACGCCCGCAGGGGATTTAAAAATGTAACAAAAGCTGCAGGGAATAAAAAGAGTTCGTCGGGCAATGCCGGCACCGCTTTAAAGTATATCAGTCTGCTTTATAAAATTGAAAAAGAAGCCCGGGTGCAGGAATTAACGCCTGACCAATTATATGCTCGGAGGCAAAAAGAAGCGGTTCCAATTTTAGAAGAGTTCAAGAAATGGCTTGATGCAAGAGTGGAAAAAGTTCCTCCCAAAAGTCTGCTTGGCAAGGCGATCCATTATACTCTCAACCAATGGCACAGGCTCATCCAATACACGACCGACGGAATCATCAGGCCTGATAACAATCTGGTTGAAAATGCCATCCGACCTTTTGTGGTCGGACGAAAGAATTGGCTTTTCTCGGACACCGTTAAGGGTGCCCGGGCCAGTGCACTGATTTACAGCTTGATTGAAACAGCCAAATCAAATGGGCTGGAGCCATATTGGTATCTCAAATATCTGTTTGAACACTTGCCTGAGGCTATGACGGAAGATGATTTTAAGGCGTTGCTTCCATACAATGTCGATAAAAAACAGTTGGCTTGACCTTCCGCCCCCTGAGTGGGGTTAAAACATCGCTTACTTTATTATTTTACCAATCTTTAGGATGAGGGCGATATTTTCCCTTTCTGGATCAAATGAGACAAGTTCAGAGTTTTTTAAAACTATTGATGTGGCGTATCCAAATAACATTGTAAAAATATATCCAAAAATGCTCGAAAGAATAAAGACTCCACCCAAAAGAAAAAATAAGAATTTTAAGGAAAAAAATCTTACATCACAGCCTCCACTATCAATAAAACCTACAATGGACGTGATAAACCAAACGACCATCGCAGTTCCAACGTAAGATTCTTTATGATTCATGCCTTTATCTCCTTTTACTGTTTCCTATGCCTATACTACACCTTTCGCTAACTGCTTCAATATAATCTCTTTTTTCCAGCTATCAGGCCCGTTCGCATAAACGATTTATTACATTTTCTGGAAAATCATTTCAAGAATGAGTACAAAATGTACCAATTCTTGAAATTAACAAAACTTAAATAACAAGCCAGAACTTCATTTGGCTATCACTTCGCTCTAACATTATAATCGATTTTTCAATCATAACCTTTTTTTGACAGACATCAGGAATACCTACTTCTTCCTTTATTTATCTGGGATTCTAAAGTCTTCATCACAAGTTGCATATCCTTATCGTTTCCTATCGTATCATCGTATTGTAATTCATAAGATACAATTGACCAAATAAGCTGGAAAAGGAGCATGAAATTTTCATCCTCTGGAAGGGTCGTCATATATTCATGAAAAATAGACGCATCCGCCATAGCACCTCCAGTTAAACCTTTAACAGGTATAGTCTGTAGAAATGAATAGTCTCGAAGAGCCTCATTAATACCAACCTCCGGTTTATTCGAAAAAAAATTCATGTAAGCATTATTGAAGTCAGAAAAAACACGTTTAGTGTTGGTTTTAATCGTAAGGTTTTTTAAAAATCCCATATCATCCTCTTAATATTTAGTAGCGATTGCACAATCTAAAAATTATGATGCAAACGGAGTTAATGAAATTATTTTTTGGCATTTATCGGACCCTTGTATAAAGGAAACAAGAATACACTTATGTGACTTATAGTCCGTAGACTGATAGTCGTCAAGGCAAATATATTAAGGCATCATGGATATTGATTGCCAGAATATTAAAACTGCTTTCGGGAAGAAACTACGTTCGCTCAGAACATCAAAAGGCCTATCCCAAGAAAAATTGGCTGAACTTTCAGACCTGGATAGAACATATATCAGCAGCGTGGAACTGGGGAAAAGGAATATCAGTATCGTGAATATCTGTCGCCTGTCCGCAGTCCTTAAAATCGAAACTTCTGAATTTTTCGACATTTATTACCCTGAATGTCTTTCAGGCTGCATTTTTATACTGACAGCCTTGCTTTTAAAGGAAAATGGCCATTACTAATGCAACCTATTAGACATTCCCCGTAATAACATTCAAAGCATTAAATCTATTTTGATTTAGGCTCTTGTTGGATTCCGGGGTCTTATTTTTATGGTGAGCCATAATTGTTTGAAATAATTGGAAATAATACCCAAGATTATAATTTGTAAAATCTTGGCAAATTTTAAATAAATTCAAACAGTTGGAGCAACTGAGGTCTAAAAGACCCTGAAACACAACATGAGCCTTGATTTATTGTCAAACGTTTTGTGCCACACTTATATGATGAGTTGAATAAAACTTTGCAAACTATTTCGGATGGTGGTAAGAATTTTTTCATTGATATTATGGGAAATTAAGCTGATTTGGATATTTTACTTTTTGGGCATTATCCTGTTAGGTAAGTGATGATTGACAGGGATAGTCTACTGTGTTCATTCGTATGAAACGCGGACATTGTTACGTAGGTAGTCTTCACTTCAGACCCTTGATTTGATTTTCCAAATTTTCGATCCAGGTCAGAAATAACAAAAGTACCCCACGCCGCTTCAATAAAGGCTTGGGAAATATATGAATTGCATCTGAACGAGATAGAGGGTAAAGATAAAAATTTAAAAATCGGAAAAAGTACGTTTTGCTGGTGGATTCATCATTGGGAGTAGCTTGTGGGAAAAAAAAGCAAAAAGAAGAATAAAAGAAGACTTAAAAAAACGATGTCAATCCGTAATGCCGCCAACAGGCAATCGCCAGCCCCCAGAGTAGAGGTGTCAAAGGATTTAATGCCTCAAGGAGGGAATGAGGACAGAAGGCTCCTAACTACCATGACCAAAGAAATCTATATGCTGGCCAGATTGCATTATGATTTGTTGGATTCAGAAAAAATACATCGGGTATTTTTAAAACTTCGTTGTATGCAACATGATCCGTTTCGAGATAGATGGGTATGGCTGTACAAGGCGGAAGCCAAGAGATTGAAGTTCAAGGGCACATATAAGGATATCCCTATTGAAAGAAGGCCGATCGTTCTTGGGGCTTTTTTCTTCAGGAACAACAGGGAAATGGTTCTTGACCTCAATTCCTTTGATCGGGCCATCAAAGCAGTCGTATTTTTCGACAAATATTTACCAAGAAAGGCTGCTAAGGTTAAAGATATTACTTTTTTGAATAAGTTTCATGATGGTTCGAAAGGATTTATCCCTAAACACCAGGACTATTTCGATAAGGGGTTGGAGGTGATCAACGACCTGAAGAGGGTTACGTCCACTATCGAAAACCCCATGGAAAAAATCAATGCCGCATATCCCCGAATGATGGAAGAGTTTCAAAAATCCATTCCGGAAGTTGAACGTATGCCCATTCATTTCTATGAAGATGGGATATCCAGTCTAAAGGGGCGTCTCTCTTTGCGGGAAATAATTGCCATACAGCATTGGCAAGGAAATAGCGATTACTCGTTCAATAATGTGTTCGAGGAGATCTTGCCATTGATACCGCCATTACCGAAACCTGAAGAATAGAAGGAAAGAAGATCGGATCAGGCTGATCATCAGGTCTTGATTATTGATTTATAACCAATGAATGCGCTGGATAAAGCGTTGATTAACCCGGTGACAGGCTTAAGGAATCGACAAAAAACATGATATACATACCACCACAATCAATTATTTTTGCGATTCCGAAACATATCAGTTTTGATATTCCTATCGATCAAATAACAGGCATTTGTAAAAGATACAGATTAGATTATTTTTCAGGGGATATTTATGCCTTCAGAGATGAAAACGAAACCCAAATAGGCTTATTAACCTATGATGGCCATGGAATTCAATGGTGTATAAAAAGATACTCAGAGGGAAAAATCAGTTGGTGGCCTCATGATACTGAAGTCGTACAATTGTTGCCAAGAGATTTACAAATTATGCTTTGGGGTGGAAATCCCAGCAAAATTAAAATGCCGGAAATGTGGAAACCAATTCATAATATAAAGCGGTAAAACGAGACTTTTTTTGAATGAAAACAGCGTCTCAAATATTACGGTTTGATCGGCCAAATTTTGCATATCAAGCCAACAATAACAAATGAAGTCAACACCTTTACTGGCAAGGGCTACACCCAACATAAATAGACATATTGTGATCAGCGTCATATATAATACCCGCCGAACGACAATTAAAATTCCTGAAATATAAATCAAAAAAATGGTAAAAGCCGCCAAATCTTATGAAAGGAGAGATTTGGATGGTAACGGACCAGCAAGTGAGGAGGTTATTCAAGTTGATTCAAACTGAAAAAAATTTCGGGATAGCAGCAATGAAAGCAGGTATGGATGAAAAAACGGCTCGAAAGTACCGTAAAATGGGCAAATTGCCAAGCGAACTTAAACAGGAGCATAACTGGAGAACACGTAAGGACCCGTTTGAAGACGTATGGGATGGTATCAAAGGAATGTTATCAATAAATCCGGGGTTGGAAGCCAAAACCATTTTTGAGGATCTTCAAAGAAACCAGCCAAGCCGATTTGCCGATGGGCAGTTGAGGACCTTGCAACGGAGGATAAAACATTGGAGGGCAACAGAAGGACCGGGTAAAGAAATTTTCTTCGCTCAAATTCATAAGCCGGGCGAATTATGCCAGTCTGACTTCACCCATATGGATGAGCTGGGCATCACCATATCCGGCGTTCCTTTTGATCACATGATTTATCATTTTGTTTTAACCTATTCCAACTGGGAAACCGGTACCATATGTTTCTCCGAGAGTTTTGAAAGCCTGAGCCAGGGCCTGCAAAATGCTTTATGGGAATTGGGCGGTGTACCGTATCATCACCGCACAGATCGCTTGGCTGCCGCTGTCAACAAGGAGACCCACCCGGAAGAGTTCACCCGCAGATATCAGGATCTTGTCGACCATTACGGTCTGACTCCTTCTAAAACGAACCCGTCCAGCCCCAATGAAAATGGTGATGTGGAGCAGCGCAATTACCGGTTCAAAAAAGCCGTTGAACAAGCCCTGTTATTGAGAGGTCACCGGGATTTTAAAGACCGGGAAGAGTATGAGAGTTTTCTGTCCAGGTTGTTTGGGCAACTGAATGCCGGCCGAAAAGGCCGCCTTGCAGAAGAAGTGGAACTCCTGCATCGGCTCCCCAAACGCCGGATCGACTCATGTAAAAAACTGGATTTAAAAGTCGGTCCCAGCAGTACCATACGAGTCAATCACAATGTCTACTCAGTGAACAGCAGGCTCATAGGAGAAAAAATACAGGTTCGTCTTTACATGGAATGTCTGGAAATCTGGTACGGACAGAAAAAGATCGACACCTTGCCACGGTTACGGGGTGAGGGGAAGCACAAAATCAATTACCGGCATATCATTGACAGCCTGGTCAAAAAGCCGAGGGCGTTTGAAAACTACCGCTATCGTGATGCCATGTTTCCCACCAGCCGTTTCCGGATTGCCTATGACTATTTAAAAGAACGCTATACTGTTCAAAGCGCTGCCTCAAGATATTTGAAGATTCTATACCTTGCCGCAAAAGACAGTGAAGTGGCTGTAGACAGTGCTCTGACGGTTTTAATAAACGAAAGCCATGAAATCAGCAAAGATGCGGTTCAGCGCCTTATGGAATCCAATGCCCCTGTTGCCGGACCAGATGATATCCATATTCCGGCAGTTGATTTAACCCTTTATGACAAACTTCTCAAGGAGGTGGCAGCATGATGAGTGATCATGACCAGATCATGAACCATCTCAAGAGTCTCCACATGCCGACCATGCGCCGCAGCTATGAAGAAATGGCAGATCAGGCCCGGGCGGAGTCATGGGGGTATGAACAGTATCTTTTACAGCTGCTGAATCTTGAATGTGAAGTGCGGTGGCAAAACCGGATAGCACGGAACCTGAGGGCATCCAAGCTGCCACCGTCAAAGACCTTTGAAAATTTTGATAAAAAACGCCTTCCCATAAAGGTCGCTAATCATTTGAATGTACTGATCGACGGCTCTTTTTTAAGCCGATCTGAAAATATTTTGGCCTTTGGGAATCCGGGAAGCGGGAAAACCCATCTGTTGTGTGCCATTGGCCATGAATTGATTGCAAAAGGAAAGCAGGTCCTTTTCATCTCATGCAGCCAGCTTGTTCAGGAGCTGCTGATCGCCAAAAGGGAGCTTGAGTTGACAAAAAAGCTCAAAAGCCTCTCCAGGTTTGATGCCGTGATTATCGATGATATCGGATATGTCCAGCAAAGCCGGGAAGAGATGGAGGTGCTGTTCACCTTCCTGGCAGACCGGTATGAGCAAGGCAGTCTGATGATCACCAGCAATCTTCCCTTTTCCAAGTGGGAACAGATTTTTAAAGATCCGATGACGACGGCTGCGGCTATCGACAGGCTTGTTCATCACAGCATTATCTTTGAATTGAATGTTGAGAGCTATCGCATGGAGCAGGCCAAAAAGGAGGCAAGATAATGTTCGAACACGATATGGAAACAGCATATACCAGGGAAGAACTCGTAGAAATTGTCAAAATGATACGGCTGCATTTATACAATAGAGGCCTGCACTGTGGCGCCAGGGTTATAAGGGAGGAAATGGAGAATGAGAATATCCAGCCAATACCTTCTGTGAGAACTATTGGGCGTATATTATCACGACATGGCCTAACACATGGCAGAACCGGTTTTTATAATAATCCTGTTTAAAAACAGATGAATAATAAACGGCCATTTTTTTATGCGAAAATCACATATTTTTTTTGTAAAGCGTTGTACGGTTATCTATAATCTTTGAATGGCAAGGCTTTCGGGTTTTTTTATTTAAAAAGGAGATGGTATGCGTGGAGGATATAGAGGAAAACCAAAACCGAAATTGCCGTCACATCTAAAGCGTGTTCATGTGAATGCCCGCATCCAGCGGTGGATGCTTGATGAGCTCAAAAAAAGAGGTGAGGTTGGGATAATTTTGGAGGATATATTGATTAAAGCGGGTTTCAAGTATCAAGCAGAAAAATGAAGAAAAACAATATGCCTCCGGCGGCCCTACGGGGTATTTGTTCCGCGCTAAGGCGCGGGGATTTAACGCATGAAGGACAAAAACATGGGGGGAAGGGCAGAATACATTGGACAGCATACTGCCCCCCATGTCTTCGTCACCAGTCACGGCGCTCGGGTTGCTTCGTAAGCGGTAATTAAACCCCATCTACTAAGGCCTCCAGATTTCGCTTAATATTTCTTCTCAAAAAGGAGGTGTGTATTGAGCAAATCGTGGAAGAAAATAAACGAAGAAAAGGCAATATTCTGGAAAACACATATCGATCAATGGACTGAATCCCGCCTGTCCCAAATAGAGTACTGCCGCCAGAATGGCCTGAGGCCGAACAGGTTCACCTATTGGAAGATTAAATTCGGTAAACCAAATCAGCCCACAGGACTGGTTCAGGTTCCTGTGCCGACTCACTTTTGTCAAGCAGGGCTAAAACTGAATATAGGCCGGGAACTGCAAGTGGAAATCCCCGACGGTTTTAAGAAAGAAACCCTTGAGCAGGTGCTTTCTGTATTGAAGGCTGTCCAATGATGAATTTTCCGTCAGACACCAAGGTCTATCTATTCTTAGGCGCAACGGATATGCGCAAAGCTATTAACGGATTGTCCGTCATTGTCAGTGAACAGATGCAACTTGACATATTTTCCTCCAACTTGTTTGTATTCTGCAACCGGACGCAGACCATTTTAAAAATTTTATACTGGGATAAAAATGGCTTCTGTATGTGGCAGAAACGTCTTGAAAAAGACCGTTTCAAGTGGCCGAAAACATCTGACGATGTCATGAATATTACCAGTCGAGAGTTGTCCTGGTTAGTTGACGGCCTGAATATAAATCAGGCACATAAACCCTTGAAATATTCCATGATTTATTGATGTTAAAACTATGAAAAAGCCCGTGGTTATGGTATATACAGTCCATGACTAAAGGCAAGGTAAAAGGTAATCGGAATCTGGATGAAGTGAAGAAAATTGCTTGTGATTTGATTGATGAGAATCAAATCCTTAAAGAGCAGGTTAAATCACTTCAGAATATGATCTTTGGTCGCAAATCAGAGAAAACGCCTAAAGATGACGGGCAAATGTCTCTGTTCGATATGCCTGAACCCGAACTTCCTATCCTGGAAAAAGAGGAGGAAGACGTAACGATTGGTGAACATACCCGTAAAAAACGTGGCCGCAAGCCTTTACCCGCCGATCTTCCCCGTATAGATGTTATACATGAACTCAGCGAGGATGAAAGACAGTGCAACTGCGGTTGCCTTAAGGAACGCATCGGCCAGGAAGAGTCAGAACAACTGGACTATATCCCTGCCAAAGTAAGGGTACTTCGAAACATCCGGTATAAATACGCCTGCAAAAATTGTGAAGGTGTGGAAGACGACGGCCCCACCGTGTCAATTGCCAGGATGCCTGAACAGATTATCCCCAAAAGCATTGCTACCCCGGGCCTTCTGGCACATATTCTGACCGCAAAATTTGCAGATGCCCTGCCGTTTTACCGTCAGGAAAAGCAATTTACCAGGATCGGTATTGAACTTGGCCGGTCGACCATGTGTACATGGGCCATGAAAGTCGCTGACGCCTGTGATATTCTAATCGACATGATGCAAAAGGACATACTGGCAAGCCCGATGATTGGTGCTGATGAAACACCTCTTCTGGTCTTAAAGGGCCCCCGGAAATCAAAATCATATATGTGGATTTTTAGAGGTGGTCCGCCTGATATGCCAATTATTCAATTCCAATATCATCCGACACGATCCGGAGATGTTGCCGCATCATTTTTGAATGGATACAAAGGCATTGTTCAGACGGATGGCTATAAAGGATATGATTTTCTGGACAAAATAACAGATATCATTCATGTGGCATGCTGGACTCACGCCCGCAGGGGATTTAAAAATGTAACAAAAGCTGCAGGGAATAAAAAGAGTTCATCGGGCAATGCCGGCACCGCTTTAAAGTATATCAGTCTGCTTTATAAAATTGAAAAAGAAGCCCGGGTGCAGGAATTAACGCCTGACCAATTATATGCTCGGAGGCAAAAAGAAGCGGTTCCAATTTTAGAAGAGTTCAAGAAATGGCTTGATGCAAGAGTGGAAAAAGTTCCTCCCAAAAGTCTGCTTGGCAAGGCGATCCATTATACTCTCAACCAATGGCACAGGCTCATCCAATACACGACCGACGGAATCATCAGGCCTGATAACAATCTGGTTGAAAATGCCATCCGACCTTTTGTGGTCGGACGAAAGAATTGGCTTTTCTCGGACACCGTTAAGGGTGCCCGGGCCAGTGCACTGATTTACAGCTTGATTGAAACAGCCAAATCAAATGGGCTGGAGCCATATTGGTATCTCAAATATCTGTTTGAACACTTGCCTGAGGCTATGACGGAAGATGATTTTAAGGCGTTGCTTCCATACAATGTCGATAAAAAACAGTTGGCTTGACCTTCCGCCCCCTGAGTGGGGTTAAAACATCGCTTACGTTGCTTCCCAGCAGTTGCCCTATCCTCCAGACCGGCGTGAGGGATATTATCAATGTTACAAAAAATATCAAGTCAATAATGAAAAAAAATATAAAATCAGCAGGTTATAAAGGAATGAGAAACGGGAATTTTAATTGTCGTTGAAGGAAAAAAATATTTGTCGTTGATCAATATTGGACACTTCACACACCATCCTTTTAACTCCGTAGTTCACAGGCCGTGTAAAGTATGAGGTTAGCTAATCCTGCATTAAAATGTGTCGCTCAAGTTTGTTGCATTCATTAAGCATTGCAAATTCTTCTGCATATTTCCCATCTGGAATAGACAATTCAAAATACCGTTCATGGACACGGTGAATAATGACAGCTTTCCTTCTGTAATAGATATATCCAACAACAATAAGTGCGTTGAGTAAATATACAACAGAAGATTTCATACCGAAATCAGGAAAAATAATCAGATTCATAATGACGAATACAATTGCCAATCGAACGGGTTTTAGTAAGTGGGCTAAAAAATTGTGCAGTCGGCAGACAGGGTATGAAATCATTTTAGTTCTCGACAATATTTCAAACCACAATATTTTATATTGAAAGTCATATATTGTTTTCTTCTTATAATTATGGCGATATAAAGTTTCGGCCCCGCACCATGCACACCTTGTGGGCCATTTTATTACTTTATCATGAAATATTCCAAAATGAATTCGCATGATTTAAAATCCTTATTAAGCAACCTATGAACTGTGCAGCGCGGATTTTCGCGTTCGCACAAGAGACATTATATACATCTTATTTTGTCCATGGGGAATTGAATTTCATTAATTACTTCTTGGCCTCTATACACCCTAATGCCACTTATTGGCAAACCGATTGTGGCAATCAGCTTCGCAACATAAGGTGCTGGATCTGTGTTGGCTGGTAATACATCACGGATACATTCGTTATCTTTGTAAATGTACATGATTTTAATTGTGTCTGAAGCATTCTCATCAACGCCTGGAGGTATTGAATATGCATTGGCAAAAATAGACATACCTTTAACACACCAGCCTTGATCCTCATTATCTTTAACCCAATGAGGTGCGCGTTTTCCAACATGATTATAAATTTCAATTATAGCCTTCCGTGCAGTAATAATAGCTTCGTCGGCAACACTTGCATCAGGAAATAAATCAGACTCCTGAGAAAACCTGTGAACACAATTCTTTCTAAGTCCCTGCAAATTTAAAACTTGCTGCCATATTCCCTTACCCCAATCCAATTTTGAAAAGGACTTTTTCTCTATCGCATGATTCAGATTATTCTTGAAACTATATGAAATTTGTGGTTCTTCGAGAGCTTCTTGACAGGCAATTTCAAGAGCAATCCAAGATGTCATAAGCGTCCATCGAACATATGTTCCTCGGTCCCATCTATTTTTTGTCTCATGGGCAAGGGCTCGGGCGTGAAGGGCATCAGTCCAAATATGGTAATGGTTGTCTTCTATTAATTTAAGGATTTTTTGCCTCACATAAAATATAAAAGGGGAACAGTCGCCTTTTTTGTGTTTTTTAATTCATAGAAACCGCAGCAATTCTTTTAATTGTTACTTGTTCTGCTTCAGTTAAATTGTTAATCTCCTTCTCTGTGAACCAAAATCTTGGTAGAGGATAGCGACCAATGCACCACATCCTGAAATTCTGCTTAGTGATGCACATATCATGAAGACCTCGGGTGATTGTATCATTTCTGCGGTCAGGTGCATCATTAATTAATGAATTAATGGCTTCTGGGAAAAATCGATTTCTAAAACCACCTGTCGGCTTATGCTGTCCATAGCTATCAATCATTGAAGTGTGGTTGATTATTAACGGACACCTCAAACCTTCGGGATCATTTTTGGTGCCTTCCGCCATTTTTCTGGCTACGGTCCAAATATTGGCATCAATCTCTTTTGCCCACAGATCAGCCACTTGAAGAAATTTCAACACTTGCGTTTCATGATAAATGTTGAATATATCAATATTAAAGGCATCCCCCTTACTACCAGATAATGGTTTGTCGCAAACATTGCAGCGCCAAAAATTTTTATCAATTTGTGATATTGGAGAAACTAATTTAGATTGATTTAAACAACTGGGACAAATTTTTTGATTTGGATATTTGGGGTGTGTATAGTATCCAGGGGGATCAACAAAAACAAATTCTTCTAATGGAGGTATATTTTTATTTGCCTTTGAATTTTTATTTTTTCTAATGATAATCCAAATAGAAATTAAAAATAATATTATGGCTATAGATAGCATTGTAAAAAGGTCTAACGGGAGAAGAAAGACAACAATTATCCCACATGCAATGCTTGTTAACACCGTGATAGAAAAAACAGACCAGTTCAAACTCTATTATCCCCAATATATCCAAGGTATAAGTATTATTTTTTCGCATCTATAATAAACAATTCAGTATCAAGTGGGGTTGTTGATGTAAAGAAGTATTTAATTATATCTGACACTCCAGCAATTCTAAATTTGACGATTAACCGGAATTCATTTTAATATCAGTTATATTCAATTCAAGCTGTTCTGCCATAAAGTTTATCAAATGCTTCCAGTTATCAAAATACAAGTACTTTGTTAATGCTTTAAAATCATGAAAAAAAATTTTTCTTACGGAAAGTGCTTTTCGGACTGAAAAATATGTTTTATCCATAAATTCCAGGAAAATATGGCTTAAAAATGCCAAAAGATTCAGAGTTAATAATGTAGAAGATAAAAATTTTTTCCCATGACCATAATTATGTTCAAGATGATATCCTTTGGTTTTAAGAACGTTATTATTTTCATTTTCAACTTTCCAACGCGCTCTTCCCGCTTGAATTATTTGTTCAACGTTTGAGTCGTCTATAATGAAATCTGTAATGAATGAATTATAATAACAGGTTTCCTGCGTCTTTGTGTTGGTTATGGTAATGTCTGCCCAATTAACATGGAGAACATTTTCTCCATCTTTAACAGGTAAGTTATTAAAGTAACGAAGAATTATTTTTTCATGGTATTTCCCATTCCAACGCCTGCTGGAAATAGATGAGACATCATTGCTTTTGATAAAACCATCTAAATATTCATAGAGAGTCTTGTGTGAATCCGGCTTACAAACTAATATGAAATGGAACCCTTTAAGAAGCAATTGTTTGCAAAACGGCTCTCTTGAAAAAAGATCATCCCCTAAAATAATAGATTTTTCATCCGCCATATGGGCATTTCTCTCAATCCATCTTTTGGCAGCATTAAGTTCACAATCTTGTTTTTTTGAACCATCTTGGGGAATAACAAATTCAGGCTCAAGCGGTATCACTGTTGTGCTGCCAGGCTGTGTTATAACAGGTGTCAGCACTTTATGAGAATATGACACTTTACCGTTCTTATGATGTGTAACCGTACAATTTTTACAATGTATTTTGGAAGATCTGAAGTACTCCGTACCATCAATTACGACCAACAGGCAATCCTGAAAGAACCTGTATCCACCCAAGTGACCGGACTCTTCAATTTTTGAATAACAATCTGAAAATACAGAATAGAAATTATCGGGCGAGACCCCATCTAAAATATTACGGATTTGATTATCTGATGGTATCTTTTCAATTTTGAACAAACTTTCAGCGTTGCTTTTGCCCTTCGCTTGTTTCATGGAATTCTGATATGACAAAAAGGATGCGGATTGACTGAAAAACATTGAAAAGGCTCCTAATACGGCATCTTTCACCTCATAGGTTAACGCAGGACTAAAAGATCTATAATCGGGTAACCGGTCAAATGTATTATGAAGTTTGTCTATAAACCAGTCAAAATTGGAGCTACAGTTCATTGATATCCCATTATTTTTTGTTTAATATCATGGTTTGATCTCAATCTTAGGTATTGATCAATTGCTTTAATTTAAACACACTGTGTCCGAATAGTTGATTATAAGTTAAAAATCAAGATCTTATTGATTTTGCTTCAAATTTAAAATTGCTGTCTGACACTCAAGATAACTTCCATTAACCTTAATTCTGCTCAGGTGTTGAATAATGGTATTATCAGTCGCCCAAGCATATTTCAAAAAAGTATTCAATAACAGAAGTATTGTGGAGGGAGATTATTCCACATTCTCACTGTGGACTACATCAATATTGAAATGTTCCCAATGTGGAATTTAAAACCCTGGACTATTATTAAGAATCTGGGAGTGGGAGATTTTAAAACTGGAAACTTGTATCAATATTTTCTCAGAAGGATCAATATAAGTTCTGTGGGGCAATTCCAAGAATTGGTACAAAATGTACCCATTCTTAGCACTCTCCTCAGCGGATTGTTAAATTTTTACCTTTGAGTAGAAAGGGAGCCGTCCAAATTCGATCCGGGGGGTGGGCCTGGGATCGATGGGGGGGTCTGGGTCATTTTGAGATTGGACATGGCACCCTGGAAAAGCAGGAACCGATTGTAGGAAAAAATTATTGCATTTAAAACCGAGAATGATATAGCGAATAAAAAAAGTTGTACAGGAGTTGTACAAAACACTCCAAAAAATAAAAAAAGGTTTTGACTGAATCGCCAAAACCCTCTGCTGTTGTGGTGCCCAGGGACACAATTGAACTGCCGACACGGGGATTTTCAGCCCCTCTGTCTGAGTAGTGTAACTTGTGGTTTAGAAATAGAAAACCACATTAAAATAACCCTGAAAGCCTTTATTATCAGTGGCTGGGTGACTATGATTCGAACCCCCGACCTATGGATTCGAAGTCTGCGGTTTGTATCTTAATAAATAATAAGCATCGAGAATAATTATGGCTCAATTCCAAAAAGGTTCAGAAAAAATGTAAAGGGTGCCCCTTACGACAAAAAAAAATGGAATCTCCCCTCTTTGATTTTCTCAGCACATGTCATTATTTTAATGTTCAATAAAGCCATTAATATTTAACATCCAAACAATCATCAGCGGCCTTCGATCATAATAAAATAAATCCAGTCCTGAAAAATAAAATCAAATATCATCTATAAAACATGCTGGGAGCCTGGAACATTCTGCATATTTTAAGTTTTATTTCAGTAAAATGAATTAGATATTTCATTTAGTTTAACAACAATAATGGGGACAGGGTGGGGACTGGAACAACAGTCAAACAAAAAAGGTCTTCAGCTTTTAGTTGAAGACCCTTGATTTTAAATGGTACGCCTGGCAGGATTCGAACCTGCGACCTACGGATTAGAAGTCCGTTGCTCTATCCAGCTGAGCTACAGGCGCAAACAAAAAGAACTTCTATCAAATTCATTTTAAATTGTCCACAAAAAAATGCCGCATTTATTTTTTTTATGCAAAACATATTGCTTTTATCAATATTATGGTATGGTGTATTAATTTTTATCAAAACATCTTAAGGTATATTGAATGACAAAAAAGATCGACCAGGAGAACAAAAACAAAGAAAGATTGACAAAAAAAGATTTTCTGATTCCCATACAAAAGGCAAAAACTTCAAACTCAAAAGCACTTGTAAAGTCAGATCCTATTCAAAGCTATCTTAACGAAATAAGCAGATACAAGCTGCTTACAAGAGAGCAGGAAATTGAGCTTGGAAAAAGAATCCAGGAAGAAGAAGATCAGGAAGCGGCATATATCATGACCACATCCAATCTGCGGCTGGTGGTTAAAATTGCCCTTGAATTCCATAGAATATGGGTTCAGAACCTTCTGGATTTGATCCAGGAAGGCAATATCGGACTTGTGAAAGCCGTCAAAAAATTTAACCCGTATAAAAATGTTAAATTTTCATATTATGCATCATTCTGGATAAAAGCCTATATTCTCAAATTTATCATGGATAATTGGCGAATGGTAAAAATAGGAACAACTCAGGGGCAGCGCAAATTGTTTTTCAGACTGAAAAAAGAAAAACAACGACTGATTGAACAGGGATTTGATCCAAAACCCAAGCTTTTGTCAGAACGGCTCGGGGTGTCGGAAAAAGAAGTGGTTGATATGGATCAGAGATTGGCCAACTGGGATTTGAGCCTTGATGAACCGCTAAAAAATGATTCAAATACGGAAAGAATTGAATTCATAAATGTTGAGTCTGATTCATCAGAAGAACAGGTTGCCAAAAAAGAAATTGAAGATATTCTGCATACCAAGGTCAATGAATTCAAAAAGTCCCTTAACAATAGAGAACTGGATATATTTGACAGAAGAATTTTCTCAGACAGCCCTGAAACCCTTCAGGAAATAGGTGAACAATACTCCATATCGCGCGAACGGGTAAGACAGATTGAAAACAATATCATAAAAAAAATGAAAGCCTTTTTCAAAAAAGACATGCCTGACTTCGATATGTATGACCACAGCACGTAAAAGATAACTTGCCATCATTCATACTGCAATTTGCTATCATTAAAATAAGGTAATACGAATTATGAAAAAAAGTCTTGTTTTTATCCTTCTCATTTTTATACCGGTTTTTTTTCTTGCCGGCTGCACACAATTAAAAACAAGCCGGCAGCATTCTGAATTTCAAACCGTTAAGACAAACAATTCAAACGAAGAAAACTATCTGTCTTCAAATTATTACTACCTTGAATCAAGGTTACACATTCAAAACAAAAACTTTCAAAAAGCCATTGTTTCTCTGGAAAAGGCACTGACCCAAGATCCTGGTTCATTTATTTTAACCCAGGATCTGATCTGGTTATACCTGAGACAAAACAATAACGACAAAGCATTTGAACTCTCGGAAAAACTGGTACTGGAAAATCCTGATAATGTAGATGCGCTTCTGCTGCTTGTACAGTTAAAAAAGGATTCACTTGATGAAAAAAAACTGGTGGAAATTTTAAACCAAGTTATAGAGCTTGACCCTAAAAACAAAGAAATATTTCTTCGTCTTGGCAAAATACATATGGACAAGGAAAACTACACAGAAGCCCTGATATTGTTCAAAAAAATGGTGGACCAGTTCCCTGACTATTATGTAGCAAGGTTTTATCTGGGCCAGGTCAATATGATTCAAAAGCATTATGATCTTGCGAAAATCCAGTTTTTAAAAACAATTGAACTTGAACCTGATCTTTTAGAGCCAAGATTTCAATTGATAGAAATCTACAACACTGAAAATATCCCGAACGAGAATAGAACGGATAATAGACAAAAAATCATTGAGACCTACAAGGAAATACTTGAAATAGAACCGGATAATAATCGGGCACAATTAGGGATGGCCCTGCACTACTTTAAAAACAACAGAAAAAAACAAGCTGAAAACCTTTTTTTAGACCTTGGCCGGGACATTGAAACCAATTCCAGGCTTGTCATGGTTGCAGTGGACGAATATCTTTCCGGTCAAAAATATGAAGATGCCGTCATTGTCTTTTCCCAAATGCTGAAAGCAGACCCTGACAACTCTACTTTGAACTTTTTCACGGGCATGTCCTATGAAGCTGTCGGGGACTTCAAAAAAGCTATTTCTTACTATTTAAAAATAAAACCAGACCACTCCCAATATAAGAAAACCATTTTAAATATTGCCATGCTTTACAAACGTCTCGGAGAAGAACTGTCTGCCAGAAACTATCTTGAAGACAAATACAAGCTCTTTCCAAAAGATATTGACATCATCATCTATCTGGCCTCTTTTTATGAAAAGGACAACAACTATGATCAAGCCATTGCCCTCTTTAAAAAAGGACTGGAAGATTCTCCTGAAAACACATCTTTATTATTCAGGCTTGGCGCATTACAGGACAAGGCGGGTTTTGCAGAAGAAAGCATGGTCACCATGAAAAAAATCATTGAGATTGATCCAAAGGATGCCAGCGCATTAAACTACCTGGGATATTCATATGCGGATCGGGGTATCAAGCTTGATGAAGCCCTTTTGCTTCTTAAAAGGGCATATGAACTAAGGCCTGATGACGGGTATATCACAGACAGCCTGGGCTGGGTTTATTATAAGCTTGGCCAATACCAAAAAGCTGTGGAACACCTTGAAAAAGCAGCACAATTAACGTCCTTTGAAACCATTATATCCGATCATTTAGGGGATGCTTATCAAAAAACCGATCAATTTAAAAAAGCTCTTGAAACCTATAAAAAAGCTTTGTCCAATGCCAAAGATGAGGACAAAAACAAAATCCTTGAACTCAAAGAAAAAATCAACGCTGCCCGGAAGAAAATAGATGAATAACCAAACCCTTTTATCAAGAACAGTTTGTATCATTGCGGTGATCCTTACGATCTCAGGTTGTGCATCCATTCGGCCTGAAACAGATCCGTTACTCGACAAAAAAGCATTAAGATTCTCCAAACAGGCAAAATCGTTAAATCGACACATTCTGGCAAGCAAGGGAAGCGGCTGGGCAAAACTTGAAACCAAAACCCGCGTAGAAAAATTCAGAATTGCATGGGCTGCAGTATTTCCCGATAAAGTCAGGATCACCTTTCTTTTATCCGGCCTGCCCATAGAAACCATTATTACCAATGGAGAAAAAATAACTTTTTTTTCACATACAGGGGAACATTCCAAATACTCATATAATTCAAAAAATCCTGATATGGAAAAATATATCCATGTTCCGGTCAAAATGTCTGAACTGATATTGCTTTTATTGGGACGGTTACCACTAAAACCATTTGATGATGCATATTTTTCAGTAGCGGATTCTTCCTTATCCACACTTATATTAAAACAAAAATGGAAAAGAACAGCACAGCACCTCCATTTTAATAACAATGGAAATGTTGATGAGCTGATATTCACAGATCCTGGCGGAAAGTTATTATATCAAATAACCCCCACAAAATATAAAGCATATGATTTTGGTGATATTCCCATAAAAATTGAGATTCAAGACACAAATGAAAGAAAACTGACACTGGGAATTACAGACTTTATTGCCAACCCTCCCATAAAAGAATCTGTATTCCTGTTGACAGAATAAGGATAATGATCATTATTACGGAGTGATATGCTAACGATATTTCTCAAAGGAGATGTTATAAAATGATTCATGAAAGTGTTGACAAAGCCAAAAAGGGAAGCAGCTGCCCGTCACAAAGCGGTGGCCAGAATATGGATGCCAGACAGCAACAAGAAGAAATAGCAATTAAGGCTTCTCTTTCAAAAATAAAACACAAAATTTTTGTCTTAAGCGGTAAAGGCGGAGTTGGGAAAAGCAGTGTATCTGCCAACCTTGCAGCCAGCCTTTCAAAAAAAGGGTATAAAACAGGCCTGATGGATGTTGATGTCCACGGCCCATCCATTGCCCAGATGCTGGGACTGACAGGAATTATGGATATTTCTGAAAACCAGCTTTTGATTCCCAAACAGGTCAATGGAAACCTTAAGGTTGTTTCCGTCCAGTCATTGATGCAGGACCAGGACCAGGCCATTATCTGGAGAGGCCCTGCCAAAACAGGTATGATCAAACAATTTGTCAGTTCAGTGGACTGGGGAGAGCTTGATTTTTTAATTATTGATGCGCCTCCGGGAACCGGTGATGAACCCTTGACCGTTGTGCAGACCATTCCCGATGCTTTGGGCGTCATTGTGACCACCCCCCAGGAAGTGGCATTGGCAGATATCAGAAAATCCATCTCCTTTTGCAAGACGGTTCGTTTAAAAACCCTTGGAATTGTAGAAAATATGGCTAGTTTCAAATGCCCGCACTGCAACGAACCCATTGACCTGTTCAGTTCAGGCGGTGGTGAAAAAACAGCAAAAGCCCAGGGTCTTACATTTTTAGGCTCCATACCTTTTGACAATCAGGTGGTCGTCTCAGGAGACAAGGGTATTCCCGTGATGTTCCAGGACGAAGAAACTGAATTTACAAAAGCATTTGAAACCATAGTGGAAAACATTACCAAACAATTGTAGTCAAGTGTAGTTACGCTATTGGATGATAATTTTAAAAAAGCCGGGGAACTAAAAGATCTTCTTAATCTCAGAGAAAAGGAAAATCTTTGTTCCCTGGCCTGTTTCAGTCATAATGCCATCAGACGACGCAAAGAAAAATTCACTGAAAACGAATACCGCCAGCAATTTTCCTCAGATGCCGACCGTATTTTAAATTCCCTTGCATTTACACGGTATATTGATAAAACCCAGGTCTTTTCCCTGATCAATAACGATCATCTCACCCACCGGGTGATCCATGTTCAGCTGGTCTCAAGAATTGCAAGAACCATTGGCAGGTATCTGGGATTAAACGAAGACCTCATTGAAGCGGCAAGCCTGGGCCACGACATCGGCCACACACCATTCGGGCATGACGGCGAGCGTTTCCTTTCAAAACTGACCCATAAACATGGTGCCGGTTTTTTTCATCATAATATTCAAAGTATTCAATTTCTCGACAGGATTGAAAAAAAAGGCAAGGGCTGGAATTTAAGCCTTCAGACCCTGGACGCCATCCTCTGCCATGACGGGGAAACCCACTCACGACAACTTGTTCCTCAAAAAAACAGGTCGTTTAAAGAATTTGATCAAATGGTGAACACCATGAAAACAAAGGCTTCCTTTGAAGCCATCCCAATGACCATGGAAGGTTGTGTGGTCAGAATGGCCGATACCATCGCTTATATCGGCCGGGACCTGGAAGATGCAATCCGGTTGGGCCTGGTAAAAAGAAACGACATGCCAAAAAGTTGCAAACAGATACTGGGCCGGACAAACGGCACAATTGTTTATACCCTTGTGACCGACCTGATCTCAAACAGCCTGGATCAGCCTTTCATCGGATTTTCCGAAACAATTTCCGCTGCTTTAAAACAACTGAAGGAATTTAATTACCGGCATATTTATACAAACCCCGTGATCAAGAAACATTTGTCTTCCATTGAGGATATTTTTTGTTTTCTCTTTAAAACCTATCTGGCAGATCTGGAAAACGGGACCAAAAAATCTGCCATTTTTACGGATTTTTTACACGGCATGTCACCCGAATACAGACAAACCCATTCAAACCCTGAAATTGTAAGAGACTATATATCGGGAATGACTGACTCCTGTTTAATCCGTCAGGCACCCGATCATTTAAAACCGGATTCCATTGAACATGTTTGAAAATCGTATTTATCGCAGACAGCATCAAAAAAAAGGATTGATATCTTTTGATATCACGGTAAAAGAAACCAATTTGAACATCCAGGCTGAGACCGACCTGACCGACAAAACCATAAAATCCGTATTAACCTGTAGAAATTATATTGAAACCTATATAAATCTGCATCCTGAATTTGCAACATCCATGACCCCTTTACAGAACTCAAGTCCTGCACCACAAATAATACGGGATATGATAAAAGCTGCAGAACTTGCAAATGTCGGCCCCATGGCAGCTGTAGCAGGCGCTGTGGCAGCCGCTGCTGGAACATCATTATTGCCGTACTCAAATGAAATTGTTGTGGAAAACGGGGGAGACATTTTCATTAAATCCGATTCAAAAACCATTTTCAGTATTTATGCTGAGAACTCTGTGTTCAGCATGACCACGGGTATCCAGGTAGAAAAAAGAGATACGCCATATGGACTGTGTACTTCTTCGGGCACACTGGGGCATTCAAAAAGCTTTGGCAAAGCTGATGCAGTTACAGTGCTGGCAGATTCATGCCCGTTGGCGGATGCTGTGGCCACAGCACTGGGCAACCGGATCAAAAAGGCAACAGATATTAAAGATGCCATTGATACCGGAAAAACCATACCGGGTGTCCAGGGAATTGTTATCATTAAAGGCGACAATATTGGGTTATGGGGAGATCTCAAGATCGTTCGACTGCCCGATTAATATGATTGATAACGCCCACAGGACCCAACACCCAGATCAGTATCAATACAACCCGCCGACTTTATCCTCAACAGCCTTGACAATACTGCCGTCTTGGAGCAATTCTTTTACCCTGGCAATATCTGATGCAAGAATCCGGTCTTCGGTCATGTAGTCAACCTTGCTTCGAATAACTTCATATGCTGCCAGAGTACCTTTTCCGGCTTTCATATTGGTGAACAGATCAATTCCCTGGGCAGCACATAAAAGTTCAATGGCAATAACTTCTTCAGTGTTGGCCACAATATCCCTGCACTTTCGCGCGGCAATAGAACCCATGGAAACATGGTCTTCCTTGTTTGCGGAAGTGGGAATGGAATCAACCGATGCCGGATGGGCAAGCACTTTATTTTCCGACACAAGGGAAGCTGCCGCATACTGGGCAATCATGAATCCTGAATTCAAGCCGCCGTCTTCAACAAGGAATGCCGGAAGACCTGAAAGCTGAGGATTTACAAGCCGTTCTATCCGCCGTTCCGAAATATTGGCAAGCTCTGCAATGGCAATACCCAGAAAATCACAAGCAAGTGCCAAAGGCTGACCATGGAAATTACCGCCGGACAGAAAATCATTTGATTCCGGGAAAATCAGGGGATTTTCCGTGGATGAATTCATTTCAACCCTGATAACCTTTTCCACATAAGCAAAGGCATCCCAGGAAGCCCCGTGGACCTGAGGAGAACATCTCAAGGTATAGGCATCCTGAATCCTTGAACAATCGTGATGAGAAGAGATGATCTCTGAACTTTCCGTAATCCTGAGCATATTATCGGCAGCCTTGATCTGACCTGTATGGGGTCTTGCACGATGAATTCTCGGGTCAAAGGCAGATCTTGTACCCATGAGGGTTTCAAGGCTCATGCCAGCGGCGATATCTGCATGTTTGCAAAGATTCAAGGCATCATGGAGGGCAAGGCACCCAAGTGCAATCATGAACTGTGTTCCATTGATCAGGGCAAGTCCCTCTCCCGCCTCAAGCACAATTGGTTTGATCAATTTTTCCCTTAACGCCCCGGCACCCGACATCCTTTTTCCATCCACAAAGGCTTCTCCCTCACCAATCAATACAAGGGAAAGATGGGCCATGGGAACAAGGTCTCCGCTTGCACCCACAGAACCCTTTTCAGGTACAACAGGTATAATGCCTTCATTTAAAATTTGAGCAAGTTTTTCAATGGTTTTAAGCCTCAACCCTGAATTCCCGCGACAAAAATCATTTACCCTCAATGCGATCATGGCCCGGACCACATCATCTTCCATGGGTTGACCCATCCCGGCTGCATGACTGAACAATATATTTTTTTGAAGTCTTTTTGTATCTTCACGACAAATCGCCACATCCGACAAAGCGCCAAATCCTGTGGTGACACCATAGATCCTTTTCCCCTGCCCTACCCACTGGTCAACCAGATCTCTTGCCTTATTGATCCTTGATTCAGACTCAACAGATATGGTTATGCCTACATTGTTTCTGGCGATCCGGACCAGATCTTTGAGAAAAAAATCTTTTCCGTTTAAAACAATTTGATTTTTCATTGTTCCTGCCCCCGCATGAATTTAAGAAACCGGTTCATATTTTGACCCAAGCATTCTTGTATCAAGTATATTTGATACAAATATGCTTGATACAACCATTAATTCATCTGTCCAATCATAGCGATAGTTGTTGACTTTAAAAACCACTTGATATCATATTTATACTTGTAAAAACGAGCAGTATCCATTTCAAACTCAAATGTCAACCATCTTGAGAGGGAAAACAATGAATAACAGGGAAAAACTTTTAACAGACCTGAAGATCGGATGCGGGGTTGCCCGTCCTGTCCGAGCGCCCCGGGGCACACAACTGCACTGCAAGGGCTGGCAACAGGAAGCAGCCCTGCGCATGCTGTGCAACAATCTCGACCCTGATAACGGTGAAAACCCGGATGAATTAATCGTCTACGGCGGTCTTGGCAAAGCTGCAAGAAACTGGACCTGCTTTGATGCCATTGTCAGAACCCTGCTGGATCTTGAAAATGATGAAACCCTGCTGGTACAGTCGGGAAAACCAGTGGGTGTATTAAAAACCCATGAAAATGCACCACGGGTACTGATTGCCAATTCAAACATCGTTCCCCAATGGGCCAATTGGGACACATTCCATGAGCTGGACAAAAAAGGGCTGATCATGTATGGACAGATGACAGCGGGTTCATGGATTTATATCGGCACCCAGGGCATCCTTCAAGGCACCTATGAGACCTTTGCCTCCCTGGGATTAAAACATTACAATTCCGATTTGACCGGTAAAATCGTCGTTACAGCAGGACTTGGCGGAATGGGCGGGGCACAGCCCCTTTCCATTACCATGGCAAACGGGGTGGCCATCTGTGTTGAGATTGACCCTGACCGCATCAAAAAAAGGCTTGAAAAACACTACCTGGACATTGAAGTATCACATCTTGACAAAGCTATTTTTAAAGCAAAAGAGGCGGCAAGAATCGGCAAACCGCTTTCCATCGGCCTGTGCGCCAATATCGGAGATATCCTGCCTGCCATGATACAAAAAGGCTTTGTCCCGGATGTAATCACCGATCAGACAAGTGCCCATGATGAACTAAACGGATATTTCCCCCAAGGTCTGTCCTTTAAAGCCGCTTTACAACTTCGAAAAACCGACCCTGAAAGATACAAGGACATGGCTCTTAACTCCATGGCCGATCATGTTAGGGCCATTTTAGCAATACAGAAAAAAGGAGCTGTTGCCTTTGATTATGGAAATAATTTAAGGGCCCAGGCCATGAAACGGGGAGTTGACAATGCCATGGATTACCCGGGATTTGTTCCGGCCTATATCCGGGAGCTTTTTTGTCAAGGAGAAGGGCCTTTCAGATGGGCAGCCCTGTCCGGAGATCCTGAAGACATAAAGGTAACTGACCGGGAGCTTGTCAAACTGTTTCCTGAAAAAACAAAAATGATCAACTGGCTGAAAATGGCCGGGGAAAAAGTGGAACATATGGGACTTCCCACAAGAATCTGCTGGCTGGGATATGGTGAACGGGAAAAAGCCGGTAAATTGTTCAATGATCTGGTCAGGGACAAAAAGGTCAAAGCCCCCATTGTTATTGGCAGGGACCATCTGGACTGCGGATCTGTGGCATCCCCCTATAGAGAAACCGAAGCCATGAAAGACGGGTCTGATGTGGTGGCGGACTGGGCTTTATTAAACTGCATGAGCAATGTGGCATCCGGTGCCACATGGGTTTCCTTTCATGACGGAGGAGGCGTGGGGATCGGATATGCCCTCCATGCAGGCCAGGTCACAGTGGCTGACGGCACCTTGGCAGCAGAAAAAAGAGTGACAATGGTTCTTAGAAATGATCCGGCCACCGGTATTATCCGCCATGCCGATGCAGGATATGAAACCGCCATTGATGTGGCCAATACAAAAGGTGTCAAACTGCCCATGATCAATATGCATTAAAAACATTTTTTACCATGAAGGTCATGAAAAAAATGAAGGAATTATTATTTTTTGCCAACTCCGAAAGTTGAGTAAATGATTAAAATCAGAAACAAGACCCCAAAAAAAACTAACATGGAGCCTGAAAACCATTGAAAAACCTGCTGCCGGATAAAATCGATACTCTTTTTATCAATTGTCACCTGGCCACCATGGCCAACACTTCCCTTTGCGCGATTAAAAAGGGTGCCCTGGCTGTCACCGGTAAAACCATTTCATGGGTGGGTAAAGAAAAAGAGCTGCCAAAAAATTTTAAAGGCAGATGCCAAAAAATTATCGACTGCAAAAACGGCTGGATTCTGCCGGGCTTTGTGGACTGCCATACCCACCTGGTCTGGGCAGGCTCCAGGTCCAATGAGTTTGAAATGCGACTTGCAGGAGCCACATATGAAGAGATTTCAAAAAAAGGCGGCGGCATCTTTTCTACAGTCAAAGCCACGCGCAACGCCTCAACAGAACACTTATTCGGCCTGGCCGCAAAACGTGTAAACGCTTTGTTGAAAAATGGTATCACAACAATTGAAATCAAATCCGGCTACGGGCTTAACCTTGAAACCGAATTGAAAATACTCAAAGTCATCCAGCGCCTGGACAACCACTTCCCTCTGCACATAGAGGCAACGTTTTTAGGGGCACATGCCCTGCCCCAAGAATTTGTCAACAACCCGGACGGTTATATTGATCTTGTAACCCGAACCATGCTGCCGAAAGTTAAATCCCAGGCCATTGCAACAACAGTTGATGTATTTTGCGAACATATCGCCTTTTCCCTGGATCAGACCCAAAAAGTGTTTGAAACGGCAAAGGATCTTGGATTGAATATCAAACTTCATGCAGAACAATTATCCGATTCCAATGGTGCTGCTCTTGCCGCACAATTCAATGCCCTGTCATGTGATCACCTGGAGTATCTGTCTTTGTCCGGGGCACAAAAAATGGCCCTTCAGAATGTGACTGCAGTTCTTTTACCCGGTGCCTTCTACTTTTTAAAGCAAACACAAAAGCCACCCGTGAATATCTTCAGGGATCTTAAAATTCCCATGGCCCTGGCCACGGATCTGAATCCCGGTTCCAGCCCGGTTCACTCCATGACACTCATCTTGAATATGGGCTGTATGCTGTTTGGCCTGACCTGTGAAGAAGCTTTGCTTGGAGCCACCATAAACGGCGCAAAAGCCCTGGGTCTTGACTGTTCAAAGGGCAGCCTTGAAACCGGCAAGGATGCCGATCTTGTGGTCTGGGATATTGATACCCCTGCAGATCTCTGTTATCTTGCCGGGCTGAGTCCCAGTAACATTGTCATGATAAAAGGTCTCATACACCACGACTAACCGCGTAATTAACCTATGATTCAATCATATCAAACAAAATAAAAGCAATTAAAAGAAAAGCTTTTCAAGTCACATTCATTTTGGCCCTGATAACAGAATATAGTTAACATTTGAAAACCATCCATATAAATTGTATATAGACAATGCATTTAAAAAATTTAAACAGGCTAAGGAACGCAAATTAAATAACATGGAAAATCAAATGACAAAGAGTTGTTTCCGGCCAAAGGCCTTTCATGCTCTTCAAGTCCTTCATGGTAAATTATGATTAACTTATTTAATTTTTATTCCTAAATATAAAATAAAACAGACAAAGGAACAAAACAATGTGTGAATCCAATGTATACTTAAAAAAAGACAATAACGAAGAATTGATTATGGAAAATGTTGCAGCCATCTCTCCGATTGGTGAAGACACATTTATTTTAAAAGGACTTTTGGGAGAAAGCATGGAGGTCAAGGCTATTATTGAAGATATTAATCTCATGGGACATAAAATCATCCTGAAAGCCCTGTAATGAGCAAGTTTTCAGACTATCTTCAAGTCATTTCCCAAGTCAATGATCTGGCCAGCGGCCTGGGAAACGACCAATCCGTTCAATGGCTTTTCCATTGCGGCATGCTCTTTTCCACCAAGGATAAATGGTGGGGGGATTTCAAATTCCGGCATGCCGTCCATGAAGGGATAGACATTACCTACTTCAGAACAGACCCGGATAATCTACAGGTCTTTGATGATTCCATAAAAGTTCCGGCAATGGATAACGGGATTATTGTAAATATCTGTGATGATTTTCTGGGTCAGACCCTTGTGATTGAACATGAGAATTCATTTGTTTTTAATCGACGAATCCTTTTTGTATATGCTCATATCATCCCTGAAAAAAGGTTAAAAATCGGTCAGACTATCGAAAAAAGTGAGGTTATTGCAAAGGTATGTAATACCTGTAAAAATCCGCAATTACCTCCACATCTGCATTTTTCCTGTTTTGAAGCATCGCGGCAGGTTTTGCCCAAGCATCTTAACTGGAACTTTTTTTCAGGAGGCCGTGACGTCAATTTGATTCACCCTGTTTTTCTTTAACAAATAATTATTGGGGAAAAAATTTGAATTTTGTTCCCCAATAACCAAATACTGTTCTTAAATTAAGTATTTAAGCCTGTTTTATATAACTGCCAAATGCAGACATAGTGTTATAACTTTAGTTTACCCATAACAAAGATTGAAAGTTACTTTTGGGATTTTTGAAGACTTTCATATAAAACGGCTATGGCAGATTGACCTGTCAAAACAAGCAATAAAAAACAACTTATTTCAAGAGGTTAGAATTTCTTTCAAATAAAACGAACATCGCAGACCAAACTGCCAAAGCATAAAATAAAAGAGAGCTAATTCCAACAAGTTAGAAGTTCTTTCATATATAAAAAGAAGAATTGAAAAAAAAGAAGAATTGATCTATGATCACAAAAACTTAATAATTTTGAATTGAATATGGAGCAGACCAATGAAAACAATTAAATATATTTTGTGGTTTATTATCATAGCAACGCTTGGAATCTTGATTTATCAAAATTTAGAGTATTTCATGACAACTGTTTCCTTAAAATTTGATCTTAAAGTTGCTTCCTGGAACTGGACAATACCGGAACTTCAAAACATTGCCTACTTTGGAATTTGCTTTCTTCTGGGTCTTATAATTGCCGGCATCAAAGGGTTTGCTGTGAAACTTCGATTAAAAAAACAGATCAAATCAAAGGACGCTGATATTGCATTGCTTAACGAACAGGTACATAAACTGAAAGCCGATCTGGGCGTGTTTCAGCATGATCCGTATATCAAAAAAGAAATGAAAGAAAAAACAGTTGTCGATCCACCTGAAAATGACAACAAAAAAGGCGACAAATCCGGTACTGCGGATTGATTCTGCTTAAATAAACCTGCCCATGAGCAAAAAAAAAAACACTCCCATGATGGAGCAATACCTGTCCATCAAAAAATCTCATCAAGATGCCATATTATTTTACCGGATGGGGGATTTTTATGAAATGTTCCTTGAAGATGCACAAAAGGCGGCATCTATTCTGGAAATTTCCTTAACCTCCAGAAACAAAAATGATACCGATCCTATTCCCATGTGCGGGGTTCCATTTCGGGCTGCTGACAATTATATTGCCAAACTCATTGAAAACGGCTGCAAAGTTGCCGTGTGTGAGCAAATGGAAGATGCTTCTGCAACCAAAGGACTTGTGAAAAGAGAAGTTGTCAGGGTCATTACTCCGGGCATGATTTTAACTGAAGAATTACTGGATAAAAAATCCAATAACTTTCTTTTAGCCCTGTCAAAGACAAGGGATGTTTGCGGTATTGCGTATCTTGACATATCAACCGGAACCTTTAAAACCACCCAGGTTGAAAGCCGGCAGTCAAAAATACCGGAACAATTGATTGACGAGGCATTAAAAGTTGATCCCAAAGAAATACTTCTGCCCTCCAATTTTAAAACAGACCCTGTGTATAAACATATACGGCAGGCATTTTACGGAAGACAAATCACTTATCTTGATAAAACTGATTTTTCGCTTGAAGAAGCAAAAGAAAGGCTTTTAGACAAATTTAAAACCCGGAGTCTTGAAGGGTTTGGTGCGGAAAATCTTCATGCATCCATTTGTGCTGCCGGCGCTATTTTATCCTATGTCCAGAACACCCAGATGCAGGATACAAAACACATCTTTCAAATCATCCCATATGACCTGAAAAATTTTCTGGTGATTGATGACCGGTCCTGTAAAAATCTTGAAATCCTTACAAATATACAAACATTGAATAAAAAAGGCACATTGATCCATGTGCTTGACCGGACGGTTACTGCCATGGGCTCACGCCTGATCAAGAACTGGGTCAGATATCCGCTGATTGATAAAAACAAGATCCAACAGCGCCTGGATTGTATTGAAGAACTCACCCGGGCTGCCCATATTCATCAATTGATCATCAATCACCTGAAATCAGTTTATGACCTTGAGCGTCTTGGCGGCAAAATTTCAATGGGCCAGGGCAATGCCAGGGATTTGATTGCCCTGAAAAATTCGCTAAAAAAGCTTCCCATTCTTTTTAAGGAACTGTCCCTGTTTCAAAGCCCTTTGCTCAATGGAAAAAATTTTGAAGAAAGGGAAACAATTTTATCTGAACTTAATGCCCTTGCGGCTTTGATAGAAAAAGCCATCCGTGATGATGCCACTCATGTGCTGAATGAAGGCGGATTAATCAATGATGGATACAGCCCTGAACTGGATGAACTTCTGCTGATTTCAAGGGATGGAAAATCCTGGATTGCAAAAGCCGAGGCCACGGAAAAAGAAAAAACAAAACTGAGTTCACTTAAAATCAAATACAATAGAGTATTTGGTTATTTTATAGAAGTGTCAAAAGCCCAGGCTGTTTCAGTTCCGGATCATTATATCCGAAAACAGACCCTGGTCAATGCGGAACGATATATCACAGATGAAATGAAGCAGGTTGAATCCACCATCCTGAATGCCCAGGATAAGCGCAACGCAATGGAATACAAAATTTTTTGCACTATCAGGGACAAAATTGTTTCAAAGGCGACCCTTATCCTGAAAACAGCCGATTTTATTGCAACCGTTGACGTACTCCAGGGGCTTGCTCTGGTGGCATCGGAAAACTCATATACCAAGCCTTTCATCAATGAAAAAAACCTTATTTGTATTGAAGACGGGCGGCATCCGGTAGTTGAAAAACTGATAAAAGGGGAGCGGTATGTTCCCAATTCCATTGAAATAGATGATATTGAAAACCAGACCCTGCTAATCACCGGCCCCAATATGGCGGGAAAATCCACTGTATTACGACAGGTTGCCCTGACAATTTTAATGGCACAAATGGGATCATTTGTGCCTGCCCAGAAAGCATCTGTATGCATTGTGGACAGGATATTTACGCGGGTCGGGGCTCTGGACAATCTGTCTTCCGGTCAAAGTACATTTATGGTGGAAATGGAAGAAACCGCCAATATTATCAATAACGCCACGAACAACAGCCTTGTCATTCTGGATGAAATAGGAAGGGGCACCAGTACCTATGACGGAATGAGTATTGCCTGGGCCGTTGCAGAATATCTCCATGACCTGAACAATAAAGGCGTAAAAACCCTGTTTGCAACCCACTACCATGAATTGATAAAATTAGAACAGATCAAACCCAGAATAAAAAATTTTAATATCGCAGTCAAAGAATTCAATGACAATATTGTGTTTTTACGACGGCTTGTTCAAGGCGGGACTAATAAAAGCTATGGCATCCAGGTGGCAAAGCTTGCCGGTGTGCCTGACATTGTGATCAATAATGCAAAACAGATATTATCAGGTATTGAGAAAAAAAATGAAACAGATGCCCTCAAACAGCCTCCCAAAGAGACAAAAACAAAGGGTAAAAAGAAAAACAAAAAAGATGACGATCAATTGGACTTATTTGGCAACAATGAACAATCCATCAAAAAAATGTTGGAAAAGATTGATATTTCAAGTATTACTCCCCTTGAAGCAATTAACTTGTTAAACGATCTAAAACAGAAAGCATCAAATTAAGATATGCGCAGGTTTAAACCATTAATACGGTCAATCTCTTTTTTTATGATGCTCTTTTCAGGTGTTTTTATTTTCCCGGCAAACGGACCAGCCGATACTGCCAAAGGAAAGTATCTTATAGCAGACTCCTGCTATAAAAAGCTTCGAAATTCTCCTGTCAAAAAGAGGCTTGAATCAGAATGGCTCAACTGTATCAGCCGGTATGAAAGCATATATAAACTTCATCCGAGAAGTTCCTGGGCACCCGCAGGAATGTACAAGGCAGCCCAGCTTTATTTAACCCTCTCCAAATTATCCGGCAAAAAAAGCCACAAAAGCCAGGCCGAAGACCTTCTTGCACGAATCAATAACAAATACCCTGAAAGCGCTTATGGCAAAAGGGCTAAATCACTTCTCAAGTCGATAGATGCCAACCCGAAGCTCTATACAAAAGAAATCAGACACCTTAAATCAAAAAAAAATCTGACCAAAAACGACAGCCTTATCAAAAAATTTAATCAGGCTCAAAAACAAGCCATTGAAAAAAAATCAAGCCTTAATAAGCCCCACTATCAAAAACCGTCTGCCATAAAACCTGTGCCGGTAAAAGAAATTTTTTCAAGAGACACAACTATTGCAGATCTGCGGTTCTGGTCCAACCCTGAATATACCAGGATTGTCGTCAATGCTGATAAAGAAAGCGATTATTCCCACAGGCTTTTAAAAAAAGATCCGGGCATTGATAAGCCTTTTCAGCGACTATATATTGATATTGAGCAATCAAAACTTGGCAACGGGGTTGCCGAATATACCCCTATCAATGACAATCTGTTAAAACAGGCCAGGGCCGGGCAGTATCTGCCCCATACAGTCAGAGTTGTGATTGATATCAAATCATTTGAAAATTATAAAATTTTCTCTTTAAAAGATCCGTTCAGGATTGTTATTGATGTCTGGGGAAAGGGTTCTAATGGTGGAACTGTTCCTCCGTCGGGTCAGCGCATCGCAAGTCTGGGCAAACCTGAAAAACCTGAAAAATTTTCCAGGATCACAACAGACAATTTAAAATCCTCCGATATCGCACGGCAGCTGGCATTGGGGGTAAACAAAATAGTTATTGATCCGGGTCATGGCGGCGCAGATCCGGGAGCTCCGGGATATTTTAAAAATGTCTGGGAAAAAGATATTGTTTTAAAACTGGCCAAAAAATTAGCCGGCATTTTAAGGGAACGCTTAAACTGCACTGTGCTGCTGACACGGTCAACCGACAAGAAACTGACCCTTGAGGAAAGAACCGCCATTGCCAACACAAAAAAAGCGGATCTGTTTATCTCGCTTCATTGCAATGCAGCAAAAAACAGGCGCGCCAAGGGTATTGAAACTTATATCTTAAACCTTGCCACTGATGAGCAGGCCATTGCAGTGGCAGCCAGGGAAAATGCAACATCTGAAAAAAATATCTCGGATCTGGAATATATTTTAAGTGATTTAATGAAGCATGCCAAAATTGAGGAATCCACACGGCTTGCCAATGTGGTGCATAATTCTTTTGTAAACGGAATGAAAAAAAGATATTCAGGCATTACGGATTTAGGCGTTAAACAGGCCCCCTTTTATGTCTTATTAGGTGCCCGAATGCCATCCATCCTGGTGGAAGCATCCTTTCTGAGCAACAAAACAGAATGCAAAAGGCTCATGAGTGATTCATACCAAACATCAATTTGTAACGCCATCGCTGATGGGGTTACAAAATATATAGATGCAACAAACCCCAAACAATTATAACCCATATTATAAGGAGAACATCATGTCTTTTGAAAACATTATTCTTGAGGTTGCCGACCCTGTTGCAACCATATTTTTTAACAGACCCAAAGCTTTAAATGCACTGAATAATGCCCTGTTTGATGAATTGGACATTGCCCTTGACCAGATAAGGGAAAACAAGGATATCAGGGTTCTTGTCCTGACCGGTGCAGGAGACAAATCATTTGTCGCAGGAGCAGACATTGCAGAACTCTCTCAAATGAGTCCCCTACAAGGAAAATTTTTTTCACGCAGAGGACAGAAAATTTTTTCCAAAATTGAAGACCTTCCCATTCCGGTCATTGCAGCAGTAAATGGATTTGCCCTGGGAGGCGGTTCTGAAGCAGCTCTTGCCTGTGATTTTATCTATGCATCGGAAAAAGCGCTTTTCGGGTTGCCTGAAATCACCCTGGGATTGATTCCAGGCTTTGGCGGAACACAGAGACTGGCAAGAGTTGTTGGTATAAACCGTGCAAAAGAACTGATCTTTATCGGGAAACCCATCAAGGCACAAGAGGCTATGGAATACGGTATGGTCAACAAAATCTGCGAACCCGATAAACTCATGGAAGAGGTCTTGAAAACCGCAAATCTCATTGCCGCAAGGGGAAAAGTAGCCTTAAGGTCTGCAAAAGAAGTCATTCAAAGCGGCCTGAATACAGACCTTGAAACCGGATGTAAAATTGAAAATGATGTGTTTGGCCTCAACATGGCCAGCGAAGATGCAAAAGAAGGGACAAGTGCCTTTCTTGAAAAAAGAAAACCCGTGTTCAAAGGAGAACTTTATTAAAAGTTCTCCTCTTTTATAAGGAATAAAAAATGCCCATTTATAATATTGATTCCGAAACAATGCCAAGGGAAGGCATTGAAGCGATTCAGCTAAAAAGACTCCAAACAACCATTGAACGGATTTACGTCACTGTTCCTTTTTACAAAAAAACATTTGACAAAGCCGGGATTAAGCCCTCGGATATCAAGAGCCTTGATGATCTCAAACGGCTGCCCTTTACAACCAAACTGGATTTAAGGGACAACTATCCCTATGATATGTTTGCCGTACCCATGGAAAACATTGTTCGTATCCATGCATCTTCAGGCACTACAGGAAAACCTACAGTTGTGGGTTATACAAAAAGGGATATTGATACTTGGGCCAGGCTTATGGCAAGATGCTTTGCTGCTGCTGGCGGAACAAGTGGTGATATTATCCACAATGCCTTTGGATATGGGCTGTTTACAGGTGGCTTGGGGGTTCATTATGGTGCGGAAAAACTTGGTGCGTCCATCATACCGGTTTCAGGCGGCAATACCAAACGTCAGATTACCATTATGCAGGATTTCAAACCGACCATACTCACCGGTACCCCTTCTTATGTTCTTCATCTTGCAGAGGTTGCCGATGAAATGGGCGTTGATTTCAAAAACCTTTATTTTAAATCCGGAATTTTCGGTGCAGAACCATGGTCTGAAAATATGAGAGAAGAACTTGAATCAAAACTTCACCTGAAAGCCATGGATATTTACGGACTAAGTGAAGTCATCGGCCCCGGCGTCGCAATTGAATGTTACGAAGAACAAAAGGGCCTGCATATTTTTGAAGATCACTTTATTGTTGAAATTATTGATCCGGAAACACAAGAAGTTCTTCCATATGGTGAAACCGGGGAACTGGTGTTCACATCCATCACCAAAGAAGCTTTTCCTGTAATCCGGTATCGGACCAAAGACATTACTTCTTTAAATCCTGAACCCTGCATCTGCGGAAGAACCCATATAAGGATGAACAAACCCTCGGGCCGTACCGATGACATGCTTATTATTAGAGGCGTTAACGTCTTTCCGTCCCAGATTGAAAGTGTTTTAATGGAGACAAAACAAATTCTTCCCCATTATCAGCTGTTGGTTGACAGAAAAGGAAATCTTGACAGCCTTACCGTAAAAGTTGAAATTGATGAAGAACTTTTCAGTGATGAAATAAAGACTCTTCAGACCATGGAACAAAAAATCTCCAATGATATCAAAGAGTATCTGGGAGTTTCGGCAAAAGTTATGCTTGTTGAGCCAAAGACTATTGAAAGAAGCGAAGGAAAAGCAGTACGTGTCATTGATAATCGAAAAATTTAAATTACTTTAAGGGGTAAACACAATGTGTGCTGAACAAATTTCCGTATTTATTGAAAACAAGGAAGGCAGACTTGCAGAAGTTACTGCAATCTTAAGGGATGCCAATGTTAATATCAGGGCTTTATCCCTTGCAGATACAACTGATTTCGGTGTATTGCGCTTAATTGTAAATAACAATGAAGGCGCAAAAACTGCATTGAAAAAAGAAGGGTTTACCGTGGGCATAACAAAGGTTATAGCGGTTGAAGTGAGAGATGAGCCCGGTGGATTGAATAATATTTTAGATCCACTTTCTGAAAATGAGGTTAATGTGGAATATATGTATGCATTTGCAAATCCGCAATGCAAAAATGCCATCATGATTTTCCGGTTTGATGATCATGACAAAGCATTAAAAATCCTGGCCGAACAAAATATTAAAGTGATTAACAGCCAGGAAATCTGTAATCTATAAAAAAAAACAAATCAGGGTGCTGCCGGAATGCAAAGACGGCAGCACCCTATTTTTTATCATAGATTATAGGAAATTTTCGATTTGAAATAACTTGTGGAGGGCAATGCAATGGGAATAAAAAAATCCCGGCAAACTCTGCATAGGTTTCAGCAGACGGTGATTCTGGACAAAAAGACTACAGAAGTGCGGACTCATCCTTTGTCACTGTTCTTACCAATTCCTTGTAGTCAGCGGATGCAGTACAACCGGGAGCAAACTCAAAAATTGATTTTCCATAAGATGGTGCCTCGGAAAGGCTTTCACAGTATCTTATGGGAGTACACATATATTCCGAATATAATTTTTTAAGCTGTGAATAGATTGTTTCAGGTCCCTTTATCCGGGTATCCATAAAAGTTGGAACAATATATTTCAGGACAATTTCCTTTCTATATTTTTGAATTGATCCCAAACTTTTCATAAATTCCGACAACCCCTGAAGTGGCATTACTTCCAATGCGACCGGCACGAGAAGTTCTGTGGCATAAAAAAGGACATTGACTATTAGCTGATCCCATCCTGGAGCCGTATCAATAATGATAAAATCATATCGTTGATCCAATTCTTTCATAGCTTCAGATAATGTCCATTCAGCACCGAAACTTTTGCGATCAATAATTCTTTTAACACCTGCCAGTGATTTTCCTCCGGAAAGGAGCCAAAGATTTTTTCTGGCCCTGACAATACACTCTTCAGGCGCAAGCTCTTTTGTCAGCAATTCCGTTAAACCTGCTCTTGTTTTTTTTCCAAGGATATAGGAGGACTGACCCTGAGTATCTGTATCAACAAGCAGGACTTTATATCCGGCAAGGGCCAATCCTGCACTCAAGTTGACTGAAGTCGTGGTTTTACCGACACCTCCTTTACTCAAGGTAACACAAATTTTTCTGGCATTAGTTTTTGATTCTTGAAATTTTTCTTTGTTAATGATCTGGTCAAGTTGCACAGGAAATTTATGACCGCAGGCTTTACATCTTGCAGCAATTTTTTTTCCTAAAGGCGCATTTTCTTTAAGACTATCTAAATTGACTTTGTGTTTTTTTGCACATTTAGGACAGACGATAATAGCCACTAATCCTCCTTCTTAAGTTCCCTATAACGCGGCAATGGCAGATCAATCTGCCACAACAAATAATGAAAGTTATTTAATTTCAGCAATTGAAAATTCTTTCATATAAAAATCAACAAGGATATTGTCCATAATATCATTTCTCTAAAGCATGAAATATTTTTTTCTTAATCAAACAAAATAGTATCATCTTTTAACACTTGTTCTTTCATTTTTGCAACTATCTTTGAAATTTGATCAGCAATTTTTTGTTTAATATCCATCCACTTAATACCACAGTGCCAATGTTTAGAAGGACTCAAAGAAAAATGAACAATCCGACCGTTCAAATCTTTAATTTTTAAATCAAAGATATTAAGTTCACAACTTTTTAAAATCTGGTCAATGGTAAACGCTGATTTATCTTCAAGGACAATGCCGATACTATCCAGGCAAATATCCAGTACAGGATATTTTTTATTATGAATTTTAACCCAGACATTCTGACTGTCTTTAACAGGGACACGAAATGATTTACGAACGATTTCAGGTAAAGTTGAATCGTCTTTTATCTTCCCAAATTCAATGGATTGATCATTCATATACCACCTTCTAAATTGCACGAAAACATTAAATTTTCATCTGATTTCATATCAGATAGTCCTAAGTTCTAACATCGCCTGAAAATATAGCAATAATGACAGACCCAGGCAAGAAAAATCGTTAAAACAGGATAAAATGGAAAAAGGGTATAAGATAAAAATATCTTATACCCTTTTTAATTTTAAAACGATACTCTGTTTAATTTATGCAGTATGGCTTAATGTCCGCCCAAAGCAGCAATAGCACCCTTAAGAGCAGGATGAGCATACATAAGGATCAAGGCAACAACAAGTGCATAGATACAAAGAGATTCAATCATTGCAAGACCGATCAGCATGTTAACCTGAATTTTACCGGCTGCTTCAGGATTTCTTGAAATACCACTCATAGCACCACTCAAACCCAGGCCCTGACCAATACCGCAACCAAAAGCGGCAATACCAATTGCAAGACCTGCTGCCCATACACTACCAACTAGAAATTCCATGTTTTACTCCTTAATATAATTTAATAAATAATATAAAATAACGGGCTTCTTCCCAGTTCCCGTAAAACGCCTTATTAATGTGCTTCTTCTATTGCACCCGCAATATACATGGTTGACAACAAAAAGAATACAAACGCCTGTACCAGAGCAACAAATGCTCCCAAAGCCATGACCGGCAAAGGTGCAAGGAACATTCCCCCAAGTCCCAGAAGAATACCGACAACCAGCTCATGACCTGCCATGTTTCCAAAAAGACGGAAAGTAAGAGACAGAACTCTTGCGGAATGACCTATAAGTTCAATGGGTAAAAACAAGGGAATCATTGCAGGAACAGGCCCTAAAAAATGTTTAATATACTTGAAACCATGCTGCTGAACACCAATTACATGACTCCATAAAACCGCAATAATAGCTAAACCCAGGGTTGTATTGATATTTGCCGTTGGGGGAAAAAATGCAGGAACCAATCCCATGAGATTTCCCAGCAGAACAAACAAAAATATTGTCAATACAAGTGGATAAGATTTTCTTCCCTCATCCCCTGTAACCGTAACCATAAACTCTTCAAGCCCCGAGATCAGAACTTCAAATACATTCTGTGCAGCTTTGGGCACCATTGTAATACTCTTTCCTGCAAGCCAGCCGAAAAATATTAAAACAATCATACACAGCCACATATATGTAACATGTGGATATGCTGCTGCCCACTCTTCCAAACCTATCATTCCAAAAAATGACGTAAGAATCAAATACGGATGTTCCACCTTATACCGCCTCCTTGAATAATAATCTTGTTAACTCAAGCACCGTAGCCATAAACATGCTTGCCACAACCACAGACAGACCCGCCAAAAGACCCAGCGGATGCACAATATGGTTTGATATAAGCAGGAAAATCACTGTCCCGCTTATCGCAAATCGGATATAGTATTTTACCAGGACATTGCTCACAATCGAACGTCCTTGCTCTGATACGACTTCGGGGTGAAACATGTTTTTAAGCGTGTTTTTCAAAAGATGAAAATTAATTGCCACAATCAATCCACCAAGAATGATTCCCAAAGCAAATTTTACCGGGGTCATCATCAGGCCGATCATTCCTCCGAACAGCAATAAAAGCCAGTTGGAAGTTGTAACAAAATTAACTATCTTATGAAGATCCTGCATTAAAACTTTCTTCCCTTTTTACCTGCTCTGATAATATTGCTGAATCCGGCCGCAATACCAAATGCAAGCCCGATAAACATCAGGACAGGGTCTGTATCAAATTTCTTATCCAGCCAGATTCCAATGAAAAGACCGATAAAAATTGAAATTGCCACGGACAATCCAAGGCTGGCAAAATATCCAAGTTCTCTGACGGTTTTGCCGGTTTCCTTTTTCATCTTATACCTTCCAAATCCTCTCTTTTAGCCTTCAAAGATCAATTTATCTTGAGAGCAAATAACATATGCTGAATCTCAAGTCAATGTGAAAACGCATTAAATCATTCTCAAAAATCCAGCATTGCTGTCACGGGTAATTTCACCAACTATCCAGGCGTTTTGACCATTGATTTTCATTTTCTCAACGCAGGCCCCGGCAATGTCTTTGTTCAGGCTGATCAACAGACCACCTGATGTTTGTGGGTCAAACATCAGGTCAACCACGGCCCTGTCAACAGCCGGATCAATATGAGTCGATGCTTCAAAAAACTTCCGGTTTTTATGAGCCCCCGCCGGCACCATTCCCATATTTGCAAAATCAAGCACACTGTTTAAAAAAGGCACCTTTGAGGTATGGAGAGTAATCTCTTTTTTTGATCCTTTTGCCATTTCCAGCAAATGCCCTGCCAGTCCGAATCCTGTAACATCTGTACAGGCATTGACCTTAAATTGTGTCATTACCATGGCTGCAGCTTTGTTTAACAGGGACATGACCGACACGGATTCATTTATATTCTCTTTTGTGGCAAGCTTTGCCTTTATGGCCGTTGACATGATTCCGGTTCCCACAGGTTTTGTTAAAACAACAGCATCCCCTGTGGCAGCTGCAGCATTGGTCAATACCTTATCTGGGTGAACAATACCGGTAACGGAAAGCCCGTACTTAAACTCATCATCCTCCACTGAATGACCGCCGACAAGAACGGCACCAGACTCATTAATCTTATCCATGCCACCCTTTAAGGTTTTGGCCAGAATATCCTCAGCAAGATCACAGCTGGGAAAACAGACGATATTCATAACTGTTATG
>NC_018645.1:20000-30000 GCF_000307105.1 Desulfobacula toluolica Tol2 | reverse complement strand
CCAATGCCAGTGTGATCTCATGAAAAAAGGAGACTGCCTTTACATAAATGGTCCCATGATTGACAAAGACAAATCCGACTCCATCTGTGTGACGGCCCTGACTGCAATTTATCCATGGGTCATGACCGCTCGTTTTGGAGTTGAATCGAAAAATCTGGAATTTGATCAGGGCTGCTATAAGGTATGGTGTCCGGAAAAGCTGGTTGAATTCAGCATCAGCGCGATTAAGAATCCTTAAATCATGTGATGAAAGATGGAAAATCAGGATTCCCAAAAAAAACATCGAGTAACAGTCAGGGATAAAAAATGGCACAATTTGACACAAGAATCGCATTAAAACCGTACTTGGAACTAATTGAAAATGATTGCAACGGGTTGAATTTCCACAATCCAAACTCAAGCAATATTTTGATTGGGCCCTGAAAATCGGAAAAAAGCGAGTAGATAATATGGTTTCCAATCAGCACAGGGGGGCCTATGAAAAAGCCGCCTTGATGCTGGGTGTTCTTGCCGAAGTACATGCAGTACAAGGGGATCAGGAAAAGGCGCCAAACCTTATCCATGAATACTGCAAAGAAAAATACAACCGCCATATTGCATTTAAAAGGAAAATAAAAACAATGATCAGCCGTTCAAGGCTGCTTCAAGATGCGGATATCACCTTATAGCGTTCAGTTTAATTCTTCTATAACAGCATGTTCTTTAAAACTATAATACGTTTTTTTATTGAAAATAACATGATCCAGGAATCGTATACCAAGAGTGTTTCCAGCACGAATCAGCCGCTGTGTTACTGCTATATCATTTTTGCTGGGAGTTAAATCGCCCGAAGGGTGGTTATGGGCAACAATAACAGCAGACGCGCGGTCCGTTAACGGATCGGCAAAGACCTCTCTTGGGTGAACCTGAGTGGTATTGACCAGACCGATGGAAACCACGCGGATATTCATCACCTCGTTGGCACCATTGATGGATGCACATAAAAAATGCTCTTGTTTTCTATCCGCATAATGTTTGATATGGGGAAGGATGTCTTCAGGTGTATTGATTTTGAATCCTTCCGGTTTAATCCGCCGCCTTGTAAACTCTATGGCAGCAAGAATGATCGCAGCCTTTGCATCGCCAATGCCCTTAAATTTTTTCAAATCGTCTGCGGTCAGCCGAAATCCTTTTTTATCAATCACAGGAATCAATTTTTCAGCAAGGGTCATCACGTCCTGATTTTGAGAGCCTTTACCCAGAAGAATTGCCAGGAGTTCTTGATCCATAAGAGCTCCGGCACCCTTTCCCAAAAGCTTTTCCCTGGGCCGTTCTTCAATGGGCATCTGCTGTAATTTTTTTTTCATTCTGAATTATTTCGCAATTGTTTCCTGTAGACCGTTTTCAATGACCGTAAAGGCCATGATATCAAAAATCGCCCCGTCATCCGTATATTTGGGATCCCACAACGTTTCATACCGGTCCCGGTCTTCATAGGCTTCCTGTATCAGCCGATCAATTTCTTCTTTGTAAGTACCCCGGATAAAATATTCATCTTCCCTGTGACTGCGGATGGTATTTAAAATCTGTTCATCCTGCATTTTTTCTTCCGTCACTTCCCGGATTATAATGGCTTCATCATCTGATATGGTAAATTCCTTTCGAATCTTATCAATGACATCCTGGATGGTCACCTTTTTCACGGGTAATCCTGCCCCTTTCCGACCTTTCTTCACCAGTTTTACCGATCCGCCACTCCTGACCTCATCAATAAATTCCACATTGGCCTTGACCACCTTTGTTTTCCGTATCTGTTTCATCAGATCGGACACAGATCCCTTTTTGATGAGCTGAGGACCGACAACCTCGGCAAAGGCAACAAAAACTGAAATATGCACCGGGTATTGAAAAAACCCTGTCATAAAATAATAAACTTTCACAAACCTGGCCAGAAGATAAACAAATGATTTTCGTTCATCCGAATCGGACAGGCGTTCCTGGAAGCGGCCCCGCAGTTCAGCCACCCGTTGCTGTACAAGGGCATCACTATTTTGCTCCATCAGATCGGCCATCCGGTCCGCATCTGCCTGGTCAAATATTTTTTTTGAAAGAATCGCCTCATACAGATCAATGCAATCATTTTTGTCCGGCTCCTCCGGTTCAAACGGAGTGCCTTTACGATACTTGTTAAAGGCTTTCAGGATATTTTTTGCATTGTTGGTAAAATCGACCACAACAATCTCATCCTTGCCCTCATGACACCGGTTCAGCCGGGATACCGTCTGGACGGCATTCCGGTCCACCACAGCCTTATCCAGGAACATTCCTGCCAGAAGCGGCTGATCAAAGCCCTCTTGAAACTTATTGGCCACCACCAGAAGCCTGTAATCCTCCCCTTCAAACCGGTCTTCAATGGCTTCATTTGGATTCAGATGATTGATTCCGGCCTCGGTAACCACTTCATTAGTGTCCGGATGAATAAAGGGTGAAAACGCATACAGAACATTATAATCCCTTTTTCTTTCCACAAGTTTTTCCCTGAAAATATTAAAATACCGCAGGCCTGCAATCCTGGACGTGGCAACGATCATGGCCTTTGCCTTTCCATTGATCAGCCCCATGACCCTCTCCTCAAAGATCCTGAGCATCACTTCCGCCTTGTACTGGATCAACCCGTCATCCTGGAACGCCACGTTTTTAAGGGCTTTGCTCACCACACCGGCCGGATAAAGCGCTTCCTCATCCAGGCCCGTCACCACGGGGCAATGAAGATGATACAGGGTCTTATAGGAAATGATGCCGGTGGCCACATCCAGAATATACCCCTCCTGTATGGCTTCGTCCTCGGAATAGGTGTCAAAGGGCTCCCCGAAAAGGGTCAGGGTCGCCTTTGACGGGGTTGCCGTAAAGGCAACGAAAATCTGGTTTTGATCATTGGCCCGGATAATCCGGACCAGCTCTTCTTCAGGATCTTTTTCCCCTGCTTCAACATCTTCGGCAGCAGGATCACGAAACGGCTGCTTGACGGTCATGGCCATTTTGCCTTCCTGGGACCTGTGGGCCTCGTCAATGAGGAAGGCCACCCGAAGCTGCTTTAATGTTTCATCCCCCTGGATCTGATCCAGGATAGGTTTAAATTTCTGCTGGGTGGTTACAATGATTTGGGCTGTCCGCTTGCAGATATAGGTTTTCAAATCCCTGGATGTTTTGGCAATGCCCACAACATCTTTTAAATGGGCCAGTTTCTCCATGTCCTCTTTGATATTTTTATCCAGGGATTTCCGATCGGTCAGAATAAAGATCAAATGAATGACTTTTTCATTTGTTCCGGGTCTGAAAAGGCTGTGGAAGCGATCGGCCAGCCAGCAGATGGACAGGGTTTTACCGGACCCGGCTGAATGATGGATCAGATATTTTCTGCCCAACTGCCGATTGTCTGCAAAATGAGCTTCAAGATCCCGGGACAATTCTTCCACCATCCTGGACTGGTGAAACCGGGGAAAAATGGTAAATGCATGTTGTTCCGGCTTGTCCGCTTCTGCTTCCTTGAACGGAACATAAATCAGGTAAAAGGAAAGGGCCTTGAGAATAGACGCTTTTGACAGCACTTCCCGATACAGGAATTCCACTGGATATTCACTCTTTTTGCTGATCGGCGTATTTTTCAAGCCCATATTGTGCCACCTGAAATGATGCTCCCGTGAAGGGTCGGTGGCCACCATGACATCCGAGGTGTCTGCGGCAATGTGGAGAAAGGGAAGCTGAAAAATCCGGTCGGTATGATCCCGGCTCACATACTGGGCCACGGCATCATGGACGGCCTGGTTTTTTTCATGTTTCAGCTCCATGGTAATGATGGGAAGACCGTTTAAAAAAAATACAAAGTCGGGCCGTTTCCCCTTTTTAATCACCAGTTCTTCCCTGAAACTGATGCGGTTCTGCTCAAAATATTTGGCAGCCACACTCTGTTTCGACCGGGGCATGGGATAGTAAAGTTTAAAGGCAAGCCCCCTGACCATGAGACCCTTCCGGATGACCAGCCAGAGCGGGGAAACAGCCAGCTCTTTTTTCAAGGCCCGGAAGATTTCATCCCCGCTGTCACTGCCATAGTTTTCTTCAAGGGTTTTATACGTTTCTTTCTGGGTGGCCCGGATAAATGCCAGCAGATGATCTTCGACAAAATACCAGTCCGGATCGGTGATGTCCGATGCGTCAAGGGGAAGATACTCATGAACCGTCTCAAGAAATGCTGCTATATGCTTCTGGAACTTTTTTTCCGGTCCGTCCGGCATTGTTTTACTACTCCTTTAGATCATTGTCAGTAATCCTTCTTTTTCCGGTCACACATTCATGTACGATGGATTTGCGATACAGTTCAAGTGTTTCTATTTGTTTTATGATATTTTTTTTCAGTTTTTCGATCTGAGTGGTTTTTTTATTCAAAAAATCAACTATCTCGCCCTGTTCTTTTTTTGAAGGCAGTGGAATGGGAAACGCCTTTATTTTTGATGCATTGGTTGATGCGAGGTTTGTCGTTTTTTTTCCAGTTGCTTCAAAATAGATCCGACCATAACTTGATGTGGTTATCAAAGTTAAAAAAGCTGCCATTAATTTAGACTTAATCGGGCGAATTGCAAAAATATGATTCTGGTGAAGACATTTCTCAATTTGACCTTCCCAAAGGAATCCTCGGCCGAGTTTATCAAGATCACCACCTTCCGTCATTAACACATCACCTTTTTTTAATTCCAACCCTGCGGCTGTTTTTTTCGGCAAGGAGATGGTAGAAACATCCTGTAGATCTAAATACCCGTCCTGAACATTGGCAACTCTCAAATATGATCTTTTAACTAAATTCCCAGAATATTGTTTTCCCAAAGTTAAACCGCTTTGAATCTTGGATATTCTTTTTAACTTGACCGCTTTCCAATGCCTTGGAATTTTCCCCAGCCACTCCACCCCGGAATCCTTCATCTCAACCGAATCCTCCAGTCCCTGGGTCACGGCTTTATGGATAATGGATTTTTTAAGGGCTTCCAGAAGTTCCAATTGTTTTTGCTTGATGGAAATAATGGTGTCAATTGATGCACAGGTTTTATCGAGATACTTTGCAATAATTTTTTGCTCTGTATATGATGGAGATAAAACTTCTTTTGAATATGCATGTTCTCTGTTTAATCCTGGCACAGCACTATCTGAGTTCATTTTATCCAGCTCAAGTAATCCCAATAAATAAAATAGATATTTAATGTCAGCTTTTGTTGTCGTTTTATCAACAAAAAAAGTAGTGTCTATAGGGAAACAACTATTTTCTGAAAAATGGACTGATCCGGAAGAACCTTTTCGCCCTATTATTATTGTTTTACCAAAACTTATGGATTTATTATGACTACCTACGACCCCATTTGATCCGTATACATTAACATCACCTTTTTCTCGATTTTCTTTTGATAGAGAGTCTCCATATTTACACCTTACTATCCTTTTCAGTCTTTTCTTGGGCCATTTAATAGAACTCACTTTTTTATATTTCCATATTACTTTTATTTGAATTTTCTTTCATCTTCACAGTTTTTTCAGCATCTCTTCTGCCTCTTTTTCCAAGGCCCAGAACGCCTTGAGCAGCTCATCCGCCGGTTGGGGCGGCTCATACGTGTAAAAATACTTGTTGGGCAAAATCTCATACCCGAGCTGGGGGCTGTCCTTCCACCGGATAATGGGTTTTTCAATTTCCCGTTTCAAAAACGCCTCTATGTCCTCCCCAAACGGGATGTATTCCGTGTCCGATACATAATGGCGGTGGGTAAAGACCACGCTTTTATCCAGATCTTTGATAAATGCCTTAACGGCCCTGGTCTTTTCCGAGGCGGTTTTCAACGCCTTTGTAAGGATCTTGATCTCCTGCTTAAAGGCGGTTTTGATCTCTTTTTCAAACACCTTGGAAAACAAATCCTCCGGGGTCAGGGTAAAGGAAATCGTTGTTTCCCGCTCTTTTGATGTCAAAACAATGGAAAATTTCAGATCACTCTCGTAAAAGGTTTGTTCCTTTGTTATGTTGGCCGGGGTGAGGGCCTTGGTATAGGGCTCCGTAACAAATCCGGGTTCATCTTTTTCATTGGTCTGCCAGAACACCACCGATACCTTGTGAAAGGCAAAATCCGTGGTATTGAATATTTTTACATGGTCATTTTCAAATCCTTTTTCCCATCCGTTTTGAAAATAGTCTTTGATGGTTTCCATGTGGTGAGCGGATATCCGATTGCGCTTGTTGCCAAAGGATTTGGGTTCTTTTTCATAATAGCTTCGCCCGTCGATGAGCATGACGTTATTTTTATGGCGTTCAGGCTTTTTATTGGACAGCAGCCAGATATAGGTGAAGATGCCGGTATTGTAAAAAAGCTGGTCCGGCAGCATGACAATGGCATCCAGCCAGTCGTTTTCAAGGATCCACCGCCGGATCTCGCTCTCCCCTGATCCGCAGTCCCCGTTGCTCAGGGGCGAGCCGTTAAAAATGATGGCAATTTTGCTGCCCCCGTTTTTGACGGGTTTCATTTTAGACAGCATGGTCTGAAGAAAAAGAAAGGCCCCGTCGTTGGTCCGGGGCATGCCGGCTGCGTACCGGGTGGTCTTGAATTTCCGGGCCTCGTGTTCATACCCGTCCTTACCGCCCCAGGTGACACCGAAGGGGGGATTGGACAGCATATAGTCAAATTTATATTTCGACGCAGCCAATTGATCCCCGGGTTCCGGGCTGTTCTGAGCATCCGGTATCAGGGAATTGCCGAAAAATATCTTTGCATCCTCTTCCTTGATGAGCATGTCCGCCTTGCAGATGGCATAGTTGCCGGGCTGAAGCTCATGGCCGTGCAGGGTGACCAACCTCTGAACATTGGCTTTTTCCATATCAGTCGCTGCCCTGTCATAGAGGTACTCCTTGGCCACCGAGAGCATTCCGCCGGTACCGCAGGCCGGATCATAGACGGATATATGTTTTTGAGGCAGGGGGATCTCCAAAAGTTCCACCATGAGGCGGATGACTTCACGGGGGGTAAAATGCTCTCCCGCCTCCTCACCGCTCTGCTCGGAAAACCGCCGCAACAATTCTTCATACACATACCCCATTTCAAGGTTGGTCAGCTCATCCGGCCCCAGGGGTTCTTTGGCATACTGGTTCAGAATGGGGGAAAGGCGTGAATTTTTAACCATACGGCCGATGATTTCCCTGTAGTTGAAATGCTCGATGATTTCCTGAACATTATCAGAAAACCCGTTGATGTATGCCCTGAAATTCTTTTCCATGAGGGTGGGGTCTTCTGCACAAATTTTTTCCAGGGTCCAGGCAGTGGTATTGGAGAAAGGGGCTTTTTTGGAATTCAGCTCAAGTTTCTTAACCAATTCCAGAATATTTTTATCCTTCACGCCCGGACGTTTGACTTTAAGGTCTGCTGCCTGATTTTCCCGCCACTGGATCAGAACGCACTCCAGGCGACGGATGACAATAATGGGAAGAATAACGGTCTGGTATTCATAGGCCTTGAATTTTCCCCTGAGTCTTTCGGCGGATTTCCATATTTCATTGGTGAGATTATTTAATTTGTCTTTATCAACGATCTGTTTCATCTTGATTAATTTTTTTATTCCCTATTCGGTTGTGAAATATTTCAATTTTGAGCTGAAAGATTTTTTTCGGTATGGTCGTTCAATCAACCCTGTAAAAACCATATCACCCATAAAGCTATTATCTACTATGACATTTATTGAAAAGAGTAAACCTAAATTCCAAGGGATACCATAGAATTCATTTAGGCTGGCTGATAAGCTTGATTGGCAGCTATCTTGGAGCAGATTCTTTAAACAATTTCTTATAGCTGACTCGATAAGATTTAGGTGTGTCGTTGATGGGCTTAATAAATTTGTTTGACTGTTGTTTGACTGTTCTTAATATAAAACGCAAAAAGCCCTGATCATTGAACCATATTACAGGTTTTAACGATCAGGGCTTTTTAAAGAATAATCCGGCGGCGTTCTACTCTCCCACACAGTCTCCCATGCAGTACCATCGACGCTAAAGAGCTTAACTTCCGTGTTCGAGATGGGTACGGGTGTGACCTCTTTGCCATAGCCACCGGATTAAGATGGCTGGATCCCGGACGTTTGAATATTTTTTAATGGGTTACATGTCCGATAAATCCTTAAATTTATAATAAGTTGCAGTAAATTTTAATATGTTTGCATTAAAGCGTTCAAAGTTATCTGTGGAAAAAGTGGCTAAGCCTCACGACCTATTAGTACCAGTCAGCTGAACACATTACTGTGCTTACACACCTGGCCTATCAACCTTGTAGTCTTCAAGGGGTCTTTAGTCTATAAATAGATGGGATATCTAATCTTGAAGTTGGCTTCCCGCTTAGATGCTTTCAGCGGTTATCCATACCCAACTTAGCTACCCAGCAATGCCGCTGGCGCGACAACTGGAACACCATTGGTTGGTCCAATCCGGTCCTCTCGTACTAGGATCAGATCTCCTCAAATATCCTGCGCCCACGAAAGATAGGGACCAAACTGTCTCACGACGTTTTAAACCCAGCTCACGTACCACTTTAATTGGCGAACAGCCAAACCCTTGGGACCTGCTCCAGCCCCAGGATGTGATGAGCCGACATCGAGGTGCCAAACCGCCCCGTCGATGTGAACTCTTGGGGGCGATAAGCCTGTTATCCCCGGCGTACCTTTTATCCGTTGAGCGACGGCCCTTCCATTCAGAACCGCCGGATCACTAAGACCTACTTTCGTACCTGCTCGAAATGTCTCTCTCGCAGTCAAGCTCCCTTATGCCTTTGCACTCTACGGCTGGTTTCCAATCAGCCTGAGGGAACCTTCGCGCGCCTCCGTTACTCTTTGGGAGGCGACCGCCCCAGTCAAACTACCCACCAGACACTGTCCTTAACCCGGATAACGGGTCGAAGTTAGAACACTGAAATATGAAGGGTGGTATTTCAAGGGTAACTCCACAAGCACTGGCGTACCTGCTTCCAAGTCTCCCACCTATCCTGCACATCATATCCCAAAATCCAATGTCAAGCTGTAGTAAAGGTGCCGGGGTCTTTCCGTCTTTTCGCGGGTAGACGGTATCTTCACCGCCATTCCAATTTCGCTGAGTCCCTTGTTGAGACAGTGTGGAAGTCGTTACGCCATTCGTGCAGGTCGGAACTTACCCGACAAGGAATTTCGCTACCTTAGGACCGTTATAGTTACGGCCGCCGTTTACCGGGGCTTCAGTTCAGTGCTTCGCCGAAGCTAACAAATCCCCTTAACCTTCCGGCACCGGGCAGGCGTCAGACCCTATACTTCGTCTTGCGACTTTGCAGAGTCCTATGTTTTTAGTAAACAGTCGCTACCACCAATTCTCTGCGGCCTCCGTCAGCTCATAATGAAAATTAATCACCAATAGAGGCATACCTTCTCCCTAAGTTACGGTATTATTTTGCCGAGTTCCTTAACAAGGGTTCTCTCAAGCGCCTCGGGATACTCTCCCTGCCTACCTGTGTCGGTTTACGGTACGATCACCTGTTGTCTCAATAGAGGCTTTTCTTGGCAGCATGGGTGCAGTCAGTTTATGGGATCAGATCCCTCCTCATCACTTCTCAGCCTTAATGAAAATCCGGATTTGCCTGGATCTTCAGCCTACGAGCTTAAACCGCCTATTCCAACAGACGGATGACTTGCCCTCCTGCGTCCCCCCTTCTCTCAAACAACAACTGGGTGGTACAGAAATATTAATCTGTTTTCCATCGACTACGCCTTTCGGCCTCGCCTTAGGGATCGACTAACCCTGAGCAGATTAGCTTTACTCAGGAAACCTTGGGCTATCGGCGAGCGGGCCTCTCACCCGCTTTATCGCTACTCATGTCAGCATGGTCACTTGTGCAATCTCCACATGGTCTCACGACCACGATTCTGCGACGGCACAACGCTCTTCTACCAATCGACTTAATAAATTAAGCCTATTCCGCAGCTTCGG
>NC_018645.1:0-17500 GCF_000307105.1 Desulfobacula toluolica Tol2 | reverse complement strand
AGACCGCCTACGCGCCCTTTACGCCCAATAATTCCGAATAACGCTTGCACCCCCCGTATTACCGCGGCTGCTGGCACGGAGTTAGCCGGTGCTTCCTCTACAGGTACCGTCAATAGAATCTCCTATTAGAAAACTCTAATTTCTTCCCTGTCGACAGAGCTTTACGACCCAAGGGCCTTCTTCACTCACGCGGCGTTGCTGCGTCAGGGTTTCCCCCATTGCGCAAAATTCCTCACTGCTGCCTCCCGTAGGAGTCTGGACCGTGTACCAGTTCCAGTGTGGCTGATCATCCTCTCAGACCAGCTAACCATCGCAGTCTTGGTAGGCCTTTACCCCACCAACAAACTAATGGTCCGCAAACTCATCTCCAAACAATTGCTTTCAAGAAGAGGCAATCTTTCATTAATTCACTTGTGTGAACCAACTTCATCCGGTATTAGCTGTCCTTTCGGGCAGTTATCCCAGGCTTGAAGGTAGATTATCTACGTGTTACTCACCCGTGCGCCACTCTACTCAGGATTGCAAGCAATCCCTTTCTCGTTCGACTTGCATGTGTTAAGCACGCCGCCAGCGTTCATTCTGAGCCAGGATCAAACTCTCCAGTTATAATCCTTGATACTTCTAAACTCTTTAAGGTCTTGTTTTAAGACCCGCTTTAAAATTTCTCACTGACCAATTTTCAAAGATCAAAAAAAATCTCCCCGAGAAAACTCAATCCGTCTCTCGTGAAGACCGGCAGATAATGCATTAATTCTTATTCAATGTCAAACACTTTTTTAATAAAAATTTAACAAAAAATCTATCTCACTGAATTAATAGATAATTTAAAATTAGACACAGATAAATTCTTGATTTACATCTTGCAATCCTTTATTCATTCAAAACCTTTTAATCTTAATTCTAAAAATCAGGGAGAAAAAATGTCAGATAACCGCTTTTTTAATAGAGCCGTGTGGAAACAAAAGGCCATGGCATTTGTAGTCCGGTCCCACCGCCATCTTTGGGGAAAAAATAATGAAGACCCCCAGGCATTTTTGTTTACCCATGGTCTTAAGAATCAATTTATAAAAGATGCTCTGATAGGCTGGAACAAATTCGGACAGACCAGATCCATTAAAAACTGGGGTATTGAAACAAATTTAAAAAAAGATGAAAAATTATTTCTTGCCTCGGGGATAGTTATTCCGTTTATTGTTAAAAAAGAACTAAAATCCATTTTTATCCATCCATATGATGAAAGCCAAGATAACAAAACAACCATTATTCCTGGAAGCGTTACCCCAACAATGGTTCTGGGAGAAAAAAAAGAAAAAGTTGCCGTTATTCAAAATATTTTTGACGGCCTGTTTCTTTTCCAGGAACTAAAAGACACCTGCTGTATCATAATTCATCCAGATCCAAAGTTTGTATTGGATTTGCATCTTAATGCCATGCTTAAAAATGCTGATACTGTCTTGATATTATCTTCTGAAAAAAAAGAGTTCACTGAAAAAAAGAGCTTATTTCCAGATGTACAGGATCATTGTTTTTATGCCTATCAATCACAAGATGAAGCAAAAGAACACTGTTTAAAGAACTGATACGACCGTTTTTTTTCTTCTTAAATTAACAATAATCACCCCTGTGACAATAAAAACAATGGATGCGGTGAGATGCGGTGTAACAGCTTCTCCCAAAAGCATAACTCCAAAAACAACCCCGGCCAGGGGCATGATAAAAATAAAAGAATGCAAGGATGTGGCCCCGAATTTTTGCAGCAGGCTGTTCCAGGCAATAAACCCGAAAGCTGCCGTTACAATGGATTGATACAGCAGTGCGGTAATAATTGTAGGGTTCATCATTTGTATCATGTGTTCATCCCATAAAAAACCAAAGAGAAAAAAGAAAGGGTTACTGAAAATCATGGGATATATGGTAATTTGAAACACATTATATTGGGAAATGATACGTTTTACAAAAATGGCATTTGAACTCCACAGCAAGATTGCCATCAAAACGATCAGATCTCCTCTCTTAAAATCACCGGTCAGGTCCTGTTCATCAAAAAACAGAAACAAAACACCGATAAATCCAAAAGTTATACCAATCCCTTTTTTTAAGGTAATAGTATCGCCCGGTATAAAAATATGGGCAAGAACCAATACTACAAAAGGTAAAATATTAGATATCAATGCCCCGTGGGAGGCTGTTGTTTTATCAATACCATTATAAAAGCAGGAGAGCTGTACCACAAAAATGGCAGACAATATAAGCATCTGCCCCACTTGCTTATGATTTATTTTTAAAGGTATCTGGTTAACTCTCGCCCAGATAAAAATCACGACAGCCGCAATAGCAAACCTTATGCCTGCTGCAGTAAACGCACCTAAACCGGTCAGACAAAATTTGATGGCCACGGGATTGGCACCAAAAAGAATGCAGATAAAAATAGTCAGGGCAGCAGCCTTAAGGGTCATGTCATTGTTTTGCAACTCACACTCCAGATTGAAGAGTTATTTTTGTTGGGCATCATGATACATTTGAACAAAATCATTCAGTTGTTGGGCTTTTTTTACCATAAATTTTATCCAATAGGATAACACTTCTTTGCCTTCTTGTGTAATCGTATAAATTCTTTTTGCAGCACCGGCTTGTTTTGTTTCCCATTCAGACTGCAGCAGATTATCTTCTTCCATTTGCCGCAAATGCCGGTATACCATTCCCGGTGGAGCGTCTCCCTGAATAAACCCATAGGACTGAATAGTGCTGATCAATTCATATCCATAAGAAGGCTTTAAACTTAATCCCAATAAAATTGATGCTTGAATATATCTTTCCTGCCGCCCGGAACCAGGCTTAAGACTTTTTTCATCTCGCATATATACTACTCCTTGACATATATCCTTAAAGGATATATTCTATTATTATATGATATTAATTAATATCATATAATATATAGCCATTCAACAATTAGGATTTAACAAAAGGAGGGGGTCATGAGTAAAATATTTGTAAGAGAACGACGAAAAATCGAAAAAGGAGAGAAAAAACCACGGCTGAGGGTTGTCGGCGTAAGTGGAAATGACATTAAACTCTATTCAAAGCATATCAGAAAAGTCGAACTTGAAGCCATTGCCACTGAAACCGGCGCACAGATCGTCTATCTGCCGGGTCATGGCATGGGTAAAAAGGATGGTTCCGGTAAATAATCAAGATCCGGCACGATGTTAAAAAAAGCTGTAATATCGTGCCGGATTTGAATTTATTATTTATAGATAATCGTACCTACTTGTTTTCCATCCAGTGCATCTCGAATAAACTCCGGATGGTTAAGGGCATCAATAATCTGGAGTTCTTTCAAACACTTTGAGTGTTTAAGCATTGTTAAGATAGGACGTTCAATTATCAGATCATCCAGATCCAGTTCTATCAGTTCATCTACGGAAATTTTACCATAAAATTTTAAATCCTTGGCGTTCTTTCCCGCCTTTTTCGGATCATTCTCAAAAAGACCTTTTTCATCTTTCAAATAAATAAGAGACCGGGCACCGATATTCTCTGCCAGCAAAAATGCACCGCAGTCAGTTCGATGTGGAGGAATGGAACCAAATTCAGCCGGATGTTCAAAAAAACCATAGGGCGGTATTCCTGTTGTGATGGGAAGGTATCCCTCCTTGCAGAACATGGTCAATTGTTCCAGATGATCGCCATGACCGATTTTCACACCCCCGTGTTTTGCCAGAAGAACAGAGAGCATTTCCGCATTCTGCCAGGAAACCTTATCACCCAGTTTTGATAAAACCCCTGTAGGCATTCCCAGGTCCACACCGATATTGTACACATGTCTGGCCCGGGTCCCGCCACCGGTCATCAGCAGAAGCTTATATTCTTCCTTTAATTTTATCAATTCGTCAACAATAGGTAACATGGCTCTACCCCTGTCCATGATACTTTGACCACCAATCTTAAGGATATTGATATCCGGGTGCATCCTGAAATAATCCTTGGATTCGGTTGTTTTTAAAAATTGCTTGCTCACAAGTGATTCTCCCATAAGGGGGGTATCAATATGCAATCTGCCCTTATTGTCATCTTCTTTTATCAACTTTCCCATTATTGACTCCTTTATAAATAATTGATTAACCGTCAACTTGTATACTTTAACAGATTTGTCAACCTGAGGTCTACCGGCATTTTTTACTAACGGCCACGTCAGATCAAGCTGCCACAACAAAAGGCATCAGGTTTTAAACAAACCGGTCATCGGATTTTAAAAAAGTGGCATTTTTCTGAGTTTTTTCAAGCCAGCCAACGGCTGTCACAGCTTTTGAATCAAATTCCGGGACATAGGGTTTGATATCAATTAACGGGGTGCCGTCAAGCACATCAATTCCTTTAATAGTTAATCTATTGCCTTCTATTTTAAGCAAATTGACAATTGACAACCCGATGGGATTAGGCCGCCTAGGAGCCCGTGTGGAAAAAACCCCTCGTTTTTGATCATCCAGAAAAGGGGTTAAGATCAAATCATACCCTTTTGACTGATGAAAATTATACAAAAGAATAAGATGGGAAAATCCTTCCAGATCTTTTAACCCCAGCTCATATTCTTTGTTAATAACAATGGTTCCTGTTACTTTATCTGCACCGGACGGCTGTATGGGCATGCCCTCCAGGCTTTCAAAAGGGGTATGAATGATTCCAATGGAGGAAATGTTAATGTTCATTGTTTATATCTCCCTATATAAGGTTGTTTTGCTTGGATTTATACAGAGCTGTATCTGCCCAGCCGGTTAAGAATTGTTTTTGCATATGATTTATATTTTTTCTTGGGATATAGGTTAGCATTATCTTTGGATAGTTCACCTTGAATCAAAGGCAATGGTTCCGTCAAAATCAAGGATAATAACCTTTATCTTAAGTTTGTTGTATGAAAACCGTGTTGCCGTCTGTATTATTTTTTTACCCACATAAACCATAAGTTCCGGGTATTCAGGATAGATATACGAAAACGCATGACGGGCGGTATTAGCTCGGCAAATAAGACTTTCCAGCTTCCGGTTCCCTGTTATATCCATTGCCCATGTTGACAATTTTTTTAAGGTCAGTTCCGATTTGGCAGCATGTGTATGTTCAAATCCCAGGGCCATTTTAACCGCCTTGCCGAAAAACACTGTATATATAATGGATTTAATCCCTGAATTGAGCATTGCCATATCAAGGGATGCCTTAAAAAAATCCCCGGTCTGGATAAAAGCCTCTTCGCCAAATGATTTAAAAATTTCTATGGCAAAGCGTTCGCTTCGTCTGCCCGTGGTAAAAACAAGCGTGTCAATACCCATAGCAGCCGCAACACAAATGCTTGATTTGATCGTTGCGATATAAGCATCATGGGACATGGGGGTGACAAGACCTGTGGTTCCCAGAATAGAAATCCCCCCTAAAATGCCCAGCCGGGCATTAAGGGTTTTTTGGGCAAGAACCTCCCCTTGTGGAACAAAAATTTCTACGTCCACCTTTTTTTGGCGAACATTAAACCGGTCAAACACATCTGCTACTGAATTTCGGATCATGGTCCGGGGTCCGGGATTTATTGCAGGTTCTCCTACCGGTAATTCAAGACCTGGTTTGGTTACGGTTCCAACCCCTTTTCCGCCGATGATCTGTATGGCAAATTCATTTGAATCAGAAACGGTTACACGAACCCCGATTTCAGCCTTGTGGGTGATATCCGGATCATCTCCCGCATTTTTTACGACAAGGACTTCGACCGTATTTTCCGATATTTTTTTTATGGATTTAATATCAATTTTTTTTTTTTCACCGGTCAGAAATAAAATCTCAACGAAATCAGGATCTTTAAAAAAAAAAGAGAGTAAGGCGGCTTTTACAGCAGCAGCAGCTGCTGCACCAGTTGTAAATCCTTTTTTAAGTGTTTTGGATGACATTTTTATTTTTTTGTATCCTTAAACTTTTTGCAGCAGTCCACAAATTGTTTTGCACAACCTTTGCTGCTTCCAAAATGAATATGAAGATAACTACCCAGGGTGTTTGATACCTGATAACCGTGCAGGGAAATATCCTGTCCTGCACGGGAGGTCACATGATATACATTGGCAGTATCGCTGTCGGGATTTTCCAGAGATGAATAATGAAATTCATGGCCCCGCAACACATCCCCTTTTTTTCCGATAATTGTATCTTTTGTTAACGTGATTTCCCTGTACCCAAGAGAACGAAGACGCTTTGACATTTGAACGTTCAAATTAAAACAGCCGGACATGAAATACGGTTGAGTTTCATCCATTCCGGACATTTTATTGCAAAGAAACATAAATCCACCGCATTCACCGTAAATGGGCATTCCTGACATGCTTTTTTCCTTGATTTCCTTTAACAGCAGAGTTTTTTCAGACAATTTTTCAGCAAACACTTCCGGGTATCCGCCTCCAAAGTAAATCCCGTCAATATTCTGTGGCAGCCTGTCATCATTCAAGGGTGAAAATTCAACAATTCTTGCCCCGGCCTTTTTCAATAGTTCCAAATTATCCGGGTAGTAAAAACAAAAAGCCTTGTCTCTGGCAACAGCAATTGCCGGACCCTTTTCCACGGAACTCTCGGCGATTTTTGGCTGCTTATCTGCCAATGTTTCAAAAGATTCAAGAGACTTGATCAACCCTTCCATATCAATATGGTCCCTGACCATGTCGGAGAGCAATGACAAAACCTCTCTGCTAATTTCCATTTCTTCCGATGTAACCAGTCCCAGATGCCTTTCCGGCATCACAATACGTTCATTTTTCGGCATGAATCCAAGGCATTTTGTTTTACAACTTTGTTCCACCGCTTTTTTCAAATAGTCATAATGCCGCAGACTTCCGGTCTTGGTGAATATGACACCGGCAATTTTCAACTCGGGATCAAAAGTTTCAAAGCCTTTGACAATGGCAGCCGCACTTCTGGCCTTTCCCCTGGCACTGACGATCAATACCACCGGCAAATCCAGCCATTTGGCCATTTGGGCGGTGGAACCTGCATCTGAAAGACCGTCAAATCCGTCAAAAAGCCCCATAACACCTTCAATCACAGCTACATCATAACCTGCTGTGTTTTCATTGAAAATCCGGGTATTATATTCTTTGGAAAGCATCCAGGAATCCAGATTAATACTTGTTTTTCCTGCAATTTTGGTATGGTGGCCGGGATCAATAAAATCAGGCCCAACCTTAAACGGGGCCACTTTAATTCCCATGTCAGCAAGATATGACAAAATAGCAAGACTTATTGTGGTTTTCCCGGTTCCGCTGCCGGTGGCACCAATAACAAAACCTTTGATAATATCCTCCAGTTGTTTATTCTAGCAGTTTATCTGGCCTCAACCGCCATTATGGCAAGTGCATTGACAATACTTGCGGCAATATTTGATCCGCCTTTTCTTCCCTTGTTGGTAATGTAGGGAAAATCAAGTGCCATCAATTCATCCTTGGATTCAGCTGCATTCACAAATCCCACAGGAAATCCAATCACCATGGCAGGATTTGCTTTTTTTTCCTTTATCAATTCTATCAACCTTAACAGTGCGGTTGGGGCATTACCCACCACATAAATGCCGCCTTCCATCTGTTCACACGCCATATCAACAGCTGCCAAGGCCCTTGTGGAACCAGCCTCTTTTGCTTTTTTTGCAACCGCTTCCTCTGCGATCAGGCAAGAAACATTGCCGCCAAATTCATGAATTTCTTTTTTCCTGATTCCCACACGGGCCATATTGGTGTCTGTAATGATATAACAGCCCCTTTGAATAGCCTGTATTCCTTTTTGGACCGCATCAGGATAAAACCTTATCGTCTGAATATATTCAAAGTCTGCCGATGTATGAATCATTCGCCTGACAATGGGCCACTGATCATCACTGAATGAGTGGTCCCCGACTTCTTTTTCTATTATCTTAAAACTTAAATCTTCAATCTCTTGCGGTTTCATTATATATAACCTGCTGTTACGGGTTGTTGCCATTATTTATACTCTAACTGAATACCATTTTTCCCTTCTTTTTTGCAACTGCTAAAGCCCTGTAAAAATACTTTTAATCGTTGTTATTGCTTTGGAAACTTTCCTGCTTGCTACTAGAATATTTTTTTCAACATCATTCAAACAAAAGTAGAAATCATTTACACTTTGAAAATAATCCTGACATCTGTCAAAGCAATTTAAGCATCCTATTTTAAACCGGATGCTATCAACAACTTGTTCAATTCCGCACAGATAAAACCTTAATAATTTGATATAATTAAATAAATTCAAAAAGTCCCTTATGTTCAACCCTTAGCATATTAATATTTAAATAAAACATGGTATGCAATTTGTATGGCCATCATATGGGAAGTGAGCATTCTGATGGAATCAATATAAATTAGGATTAAAATAAAGGAATAATCAATGTTTAAAAATATGAAATTAGGAACAAAGATTATGGGTCTGGCAGGACTGCTGATTATCCTATGTGGCCTTGTGGCTTATGCTGGTTATTATACCAATACATGTGTTGTGGACAGGGTGCATATTGCAGATGACGTGAACCAAATGGTTAAAACAATGCTGGAAACCCGACGGCACGAAAAAAATTATATTATCAGGGAAAAAACAACATATTTGGAAAAGGTGAACGAAAATATTAAGGCCCTTAAACAACAGATTCTGTCAACAAAAGAAGAATTTACTGACCTTGAAAATAAAAATAGGATGGATGATATCCTGTCACAAGTAAATCAGTATGAACAAGGGTTCTCAACTTATGTAAACCTTAACGAAAAAATCCAAAAATTTATAAGTGTTGATAATAAAATGGTTCAAAGTGCCCGGCTGATGGAAAAAACCGCAGCTGAAATTCATTGTATCCAGCGGGAGCAATACTATGTGTTACAAAAAGACGGGGCATCTGCTGAAATCCTTAATTCACGGCTTAAATGGGCAGATGATACCAATTTAATTATTCAAAATCTTTTACAATGCCGCCGTCAGGAAAAAAATTTTCTTTTAAGAGAAGATATGGTGTCTATTGATAAGGTTTCCAAATTTTCAAAAAAAATTATAGAGCTTGCTGAAAATTTAAGATCAGTTGTTCAGTCTGAAGAATCAAAGCAGAAAATTAATAGTATTATTAATTTTTTAGAGGTATATAAAACGGCTTTTGATAATGTAGTGCATTGTAAAAAGCAACAAGTATCAGCAACTGATCAAATGGTGGCATCAGCCAGGGCGGTTCAGAAAATATGCAGTGATACCAGGGCAAATCAAAAGGCAAAAATGAATGATCAAATATCTTTTGCCGGTATTTTCCTTGGCCTGACAACACTGTCAGCTGCAGGACTGGGAATATTTCTTTCTTTTTTCATTACCCGCGGAATTACAAAATATTTAAGTCAAATCATTGAAAATCTTGAAACCGGGTCTCAACAGGTTTCCGCCGCATCCAGCCAAATTTCATCAGCCAGCCAATCCCTTGCGGAAGGGTCGACTGAACAGGCCGCATCCATTGAGGAAACATCTGCATCGCTTGAACAAATATCGTCCATGGTCAAACAAAATTCAGAAAATTCCGGATTGACCAACACCATCATGCAGGAAGTAAGCAAAGAGGTAAAACAGGCTTCCGTATCCATGGGACAGCTGACCCAATCCATTGATGAAATTTCAAAATCAAGCGAAGAAACCTCCAAAATAGTTAAAACCATTGATGAAATTGCATTTCAAACTAATCTTCTGGCCCTTAATGCCGCTGTTGAAGCCGCCCGGGCAGGGGATGCAGGAGCAGGTTTTGCAGTTGTGGCAGATGAGGTAAGAAATCTTGCCATGCGTGCGGCTGATGCAGCAAAAAACACAACCGACCTTATTGAAGATATTACAAACAAGATAAATATAGGTTCTGGTATGGTTGTCAGCAATAATGAATCATTTTCCAGGGTTGCGAAAAGTTCAATCAAGGCCAGTGAACTGGTGAATGAAATTACCGCAGCGTCAAAAGAACAGTCCGAGGGTATTGAACAGCTCAATATTGCCGTAACTGAGGTTGACAAGGTGATACAGCAGAATGCGGCAACTGCGGAAGAGTCTGCCAGTACTTCTGAAGAACTCAATGCTCAGGCCGAACAAATGAAATACCTCGTTCATGAGCTGGTGATTGTGGTCAACGGTTCGAAAAACAGAACAAGAAAACCCGATTATGAAACACAAACAGCACTCATGGAGTCAGGCAAAAGAGAAATTCGGTCCGACCAGTTGATTTCCTGTGACGATGATGACTTTAAAAATTTTTAATCTCAAATAATGTATTAACCGGAACAAATGATATGCCTTCTTAGAAAGGCATATAATGATAAGGTAATAAATCATGAAAATCCGCAAAACTAAAATGAAGCTGTCTTCAAAATTATTTTTGCTCTTTATTACCCTGACCATAATCAGCGTTATTATCATTGCAGTATATATTAACCTGAACAGCCGTCGTAAATTAAGGAGCATGGCTGCCGGCCAGTTTGGTATTCAGCAGCTGATGCAGACAAGATTGGTGGCATCCGCAATTGAAAACTATTTTGATCATTTTATTTCAAATCTGTATTTTATGGCAAACGCAAACCAAATACTATCTTCAAGATCCTCCCAAGATGCTTTGTTTTACAAACTGTATGATAAGTTGCAGAACGTTACCTCCATAAGGTTTGTAAGTATTAATGGAATTTTGACATTTATTTATCCCAGTGAAGGATTTCGCCGTGAATTGATTGGAAAAAACTATGGTACAGAAAAATTTTATAAAAAAACTATAGCAACCGGTAAAATTTCCATCTCCAGCCTTCTTTACAATGAAGAAAATAAACCGAGAATTAGAATCGCCATTCCTGTTTTTGACAATGATCAGGCCACACCCCACATCAAAGGTGTTTTGGTGGGATCTTTTGATCCGATGAATGTTTTAAATTCAATTATAAATTCAATTATATCAGACAAGACCGGGTATGCATGGATTCTGGATTCAAAAGGTAACTTTCTCACGCATCCTGTCAAAGAATTTGAAGGGAAAAGCAGTTTTGGTGCCAGAGAGAAAAAAAACCCGGCTTTTTCATATAAAAAAATAGAAATAATTCAGCAAAAAATGATACAGGGCCATGAAGGTACGGATACCTATACCTCGGGCTGGCATCGGGAACAAAAAGGATACATTGAAAAATTTGTGGCATATGCACCTGTCAAAACAGCTGATTCCAATTGGTCTATAGCGATTTGTTCCCCGATGAATGCGCTTGATGAAATCATTGAAGAAACTGAAAGATACGAGCATTATACATTATTTTTTATTGTTTTCATTTTTTTAACAGGGGGCATACTTTTATTCAAAAACAGCTATCAAAGGTATTGTTCTTTTGAACAATCACTGAAATTAAATGAACAAAAATTAAGTGCTATAACTCAGGCATCTCCTATAGGAATCTGTCTGGTTAAACAACGAAAAATTTACTGGGCAAATGAAACCTTGCACACAATGTTTGGATATGACTATGATGATTTGATCGGTAAAAACGTCAGGATGTTTTACCAGAATGATTCCAGTTATCTGAGAATAGGCAAAGCGCTTTATTCTGATTTTTCTGAATTAAAACCATCTCAATTAACAAGCCAATGCATAAAAAAAGATGGAACAATTTTTCATTGCTCACTCAGAAGCTGCCCTTTGAATTCATCTGATCTATCAGAAGGATTCATTGTCGTTGTTGGAGACATTACCGAAAGAGTAGCAGTGGAACAAGAAAACAACCGGCTGAAAGACCATATTATCAGAACCCAGAGAATGGAGGCCATAGGTATTCTGGCAAGTGGCATTGCTCATGATTTCAACAATATTCTTTTCCCCATTACAGGATATGTTGAAATCCTGCTTTTGGATACCGCTGAAAACAGTGACACCCATGAGTATCTGATGAATATTCTTAAAGCATCAAACAGGGCAAAAGAACTGATCAATCAAATTCTCTCATTCAGCAGGAAAGCGGAAAAAGAAACAAACCCGGTGCTGGTTCAGCCTATTATAAAAGAAACTCTTAAGTTTTTAAAAAAAACCATTCCAACAACCATAAATATAGTTCAGCAAATTGATATGAACTGCAGACCCATTATGGCGGATTCAACCCAGATTCATCAGGTCATCATGAATCTGTGTACCAATGCATATCAAGCCATGGAAGATCGAGGTGGAACACTTACAGTAAAACTTTTTGAATCAGAAATCAAAGAAGATGATTTAAATAATCTTTTGGATTTAAAACCGGGCAGATATTTGGAATTGTTAATTTCCGATACAGGAATTGGAATGAAAAAAAACATTGCTCTGAAAATATTTGAACCTTATTTTACAACCAAAAAATCCGGAAAAGGTACTGGGCTGGGGTTGGCAGTTGCTCATGGAATCGTTAAAAAGGCAGGAGGGGACATTAAAGTGATCAGTAAACCTTATAAAGGAACCTGTTTTCACATATATCTACCCCTTATTGATTCAAACACGGACAACTCATCACTCCCGGTTATTAAAAACAATTGTATAAAAGGAACGGGGCATATTCTGCTGGTAGATGATGAAGAACAGATTGTAGCCATGGAACAAAAATTTCTTAAGAGACTTGGATATGATACCACAGCCTGTACAAGCAGTATTAAAGCCCTTGAGATATTCAAAACCAACCCAAATAAATTTGACTTGGTGATAACAGATCTGACAATGCCTGAGATAACAGGTGATAAGTTAGTTGAGGAAATAAAAAAAAGAAATCCTGATGTTCCTGTAATTATTTGCACAGGGTTTAAAAGAACCTATACAAAAGAGTGGATGGATTCCATTAATGCCCAGGAACTTTTAATAAAACCCGTGAAGATGAAGGACTTGTCAACATTGATATCCAAAACGATAAACGGCAACAGATAATACAAGCATAAAAAAATATCTATTCCAGTTCTATTCTTATCAAATTAAAAAATAATATTTAACAGCGGCTTGCTCTATTGGAAAACAAACAACTGTTAAGAAAGGCCTTTCTTTAAATGAAAAAGGTCATGAAAAATTTAACTGTTTAATTTTAATTAATTGCACACTTAATAATTTGTACTGCTTTTTCAACAGACAGGGTTCCGGTGTTTAAAATCAAATCATAATTTGAAGGATCGTTTGCATCACAATTAAAATATCTTTTTACAAAAGCTGTTCTATTGGAATCGGTACTGACCATATGTTTCATTGCGTCATCCAAATTCATACCATGACATTTCTGAGTTTGATTACGCCGCACAGTCATTGGTGCCACGATCTTTACTCTCAGGACGTTTTTACCCTTTAAAACACAATTTGCACCTCTTCCCAGAATAACAGCATTTCCATGCTTGCCAATGGTAGTTAATATCTTCAACAAGAGTTTTGAATATTCGTCTGCCCATAAATGGTGTTCATTTACAAAATTTGATATAATATCATCCACGATGTTCATTGACCGCTCATCCAAGGTTTCCAAAAGGCCCCGGTTGGTCTTTGATATATCAACCATGGCTTCAAGAATCTTTTTGTCAAACAGATCAAGCCCTGTTTCAGAGCAAAGTCTTTCCGCAACCTCACATCCTTGGCTGCCGCATTCCCTGGAGATGGTGATAACATTGATGAATTCCTGAATGGGTTTAGCTTCTTTTTTTTCCATTTCCCATTTTTTGATCTGCTCATCAATTCGTTTTTGAATAGACTTGGGCATGATGGCCTCCTTTATTTTTAATAAAAAATGGTGAAAAATTTATTATTGAAGTGTATTTATATAATAATTTAAATTCAAAATGATGTCAATTAAACCTTTTGACAGACTTAGAACTGAAAAACAAAAAAAGGAGTTAAATAATTAACTCCTTTTTTTTCTTACTAATATTTAAAAAGTATCAATAATCTAGTGACGAGACCTCAAGGGCATGTTTTTGAATAAAATTTCTTCGAGGTTCCACTTCCTCACCCATAAGGAGAGTAAAGATCTCATCTGCTTTTTCAGCATCTTCAATATTCACCTTGAGCATTATCCTTTTTTCAGGATTCATAGTGGTTTCCCAGAGTTGGTCCGGATTCATTTCGCCCAGACCTTTATATCGCTGAATATTAATCCCTTTTTTTGCTTCTGACATTATAAACTCAAATAGACTGTATATATCATCAAACGGGTACTCTTTTTTTACTTCAGCATCTGACTGTTTAGCAGATATGGAAAAAGGAGGTTTATCAAACTGTTTGATTTTTTCATATCCTTTCAGCATCCTTTTATAATCATTGGTAGCCAGAATTTCTCTGCCAACCCTTAAAACAGGCTGTTTTTCTTCTTTTTCATATATATCCATTTCAAAGATATTTCTTTCCGGATCATACTCTATTTCACCTGAGATATATCCGTGTTTCGTAAGATCTTCTGAAAGAGAAATAAAATTTTGCTTTTCCTCAAGAAAAAATTTATCTTTCACACCATTTTTAATCAGAGTAAGCAAGAGATCTGTATCCATATCTCTTTTCTTTAATAAAACGACTGCATTATAATAGTCAGATAAATTGACCAGAAAAAAATAAAAGTCTTCTTCTAAAAGAGGTTCCTTGTTGCCATATATAAACATATCTTTTTGCCCGGCAATTCTTTTCACCAGGTAATTGGAATACTCTTCTTCATTTTTAAGATATACCCCGCTTTTCCTTGATCCCACTCTGAAAAGCGGCGGCTGGGCAATATATAGATACCCTTTTGAAATCAGATCCGGCATCTGCCTGTAAAAAAAGGTCAACAGCAGAGTTCTGATATGAGATCCGTCAACATCCGCATCCGTCATTATAACAACTTTATGATATCTGACTTTTTCAATGTCATACTCTTCCCTGCCGACACCAGTGCCTAAAACCGTAATAATGTTCTTGATTTCATCACTTCTCAGGATTTTATCAAACCTGGCCTTTTCAACATTAAGTATTTTTCCCTTAAGAGGAAGAATCGCCTGGAACCGTCTGTCTCTTCCCTGTTTGGCACTGCCGCCTGCAGAATCTCCCTCCACAAGAAACAATTCTCTTTCAGCAGGATCTGCAAACTGGCATTCAGCCAGTTTACCCGGCAAAGACGAATCCAGAAGGGTTCCTTTTTTTCTGGCAAGTTCTCTTGCTCTTTTGGCGGCATCCCTTGCCCTTGCGGCATCAACCGCCTTGGCAATAATTTTTTTTGCAACATTTGGATTTTCCTCAAGATACTGACCCAGTTTTTCATTGAGAAGAGATTCAACAATTCCTTTAATTTCATTATTTCCCAGCTTTGTTTTAGTCTGACCTTCAAACTGGGGTTCCATAAGTTTCACGGAAATAATAACAGCAAGACCTTCTCTCATATCATCGCCGCCGATTTTAATATTTTGCATATTTTTGGGCAGATTATTTGATCCAGAAGAGATATAAGAGTTTACAGTACGGGTTAACGCTGCCTTAAAACCGGACACATGGGCACCACCTTCAATGGTCCTGATATTATTGGCATAAGAATAGAGTTTTTCCTTAAAGGTATCATTGTATTGAATGGACACTTCAATCTGTACATCCTTTTTATCACCTTCGATATGGATGGGATCATGCAAAGCAGTACAGGACCGGTTCAAATACTCAACAAAAGAGACAATTCCACCTTCATAGTGAAAATCATCTTTTTCAGCAGACCGTTCATCTTCAATAATGATTCTGATTCCTTTATTTAAAAAGGCAAGTTCTCTCATTCTTCGGGAAATGATTTCGTAAATAAATTCATTCTCGTTCATGATTTCAAAATCAGGAATGAATGTAATTTTTGTTCCCCTTTTAACCGTATCTCCTTTAATGACAAGTTCGGTCTTCTTATCACCTTTGGAGTAGGACTGATGATAAATTTTTCCATCTTTATAGACTTCCATGTCAAGATTCAAGGAAAGTGCATTAACAACGGAAATTCCAACTCCGTGCAACCCTCCTGATACTTTATAGGAATCTTTATCAAATTTACCTCCGGCATGAAGCTTGGTCATGACCACTTCACAGGCAGGTATATTTTCTGTTTCATGTATTGCAACGGGAATTCCGCGACCGTTATCTTCCACACTCACACAATTATCCGGATGAATGGTCACAAAAATCGTATCGCAGTGTCCTGCCATGGCTTCATCAATACTGTTGTCCACCACTTCATAAACCAGGTGGTGAAGCCCTTCAATATCAACATTTCCAATATACATGGAAGGTCTTTTACGAACGGCTTCAAGACCTTCCAGTACTTTTATACTGCCGGCACTATACTCTTTTGTTACTTTATTTTTATCCACATGTGACCTTTAGTTATGATATATGCATTGCCATTATTACACAAATAAGTTTATCATCATCAATACTTTTGATTATACAGGGGCTTTTATTGTCCTTAATATTTACAACAATAATACTGTCTTCAAAAATACTTAAAGCATCAATAAAATATTTCGGATTAAACGCACTTTTAATCTCTTCATTGGAATATGAAACCATCATTCTTTCTTTTGATTCACCTATTTCAGGATTGGTGATAGTAACGACCAGTTCATTGTTTTTAAAATTTAAGATCACACTTTTATAATCATCAGATGTTAAAATAGAAACCCGCTTCATAAGTGTTGAAAACATTCTTCTGTCCATTTCAATGGGAATCATGTCTTCATAATTTAGAACCGGTTTATACTCGGGAAACTCTCCTTCAAGAAGTTTAATCATTATGGATTCATTTTTATTTTGAAAAATAAAATAATTATCTTTAATTCCCACCTTTATGTCATCTTTACCGGTATCTATAAATTTATTTAACTCTGACAAGCCTTTTTTAGGAACAATAACACTTTCGTCCGGCAGATGGAGATTTCCTTTAAAAGTTGTATCACAGCAATGAAGTCGTTTTGAATCCGTTGATACAATTCTTAATTTTTCGTCACTATCTGTGGATATTTTTTCAATCAATGATCCCATAACATAAATTCGTTTTTCATCACCTGAATAATTCACAATACCTGATACATCAACCATCTTTTTTAAATTTTTAGAATCTATTTCAATAAATTCTATATTTTCTATAACCGGGGTTTCAGGAAAATTTTTATAATCTGAAGATACAATATGATAAATACTGTCTCCTTCTCCAATCTCAACCCACCTGTTTTCAATTTCATTCACAAAAATTTTATTTTCAGGATATTCTTTGATGATTTCAAAAAACTTTTTTGAATTAATTGATAAAATACCCTCTTTTTCAACTTCAGCCTTATAAGTTCCAAGAAAAACTGTTTCCAAATCATTGGCTGTTATAGTTATCCCGGATTCCATTGCTTTTATAAGAATATCAGATGTTATGGTTAAATTGGTCTTTCTTCCTGTTAATCCTTGAATTTTTGAAAGAACATCCACAATTTCTTTTTTATCAAACGAAAATTTCAT